>RQOI01000324.1 GCA_003854995.1 Candidatus Zhuqueibacterota bacterium | reverse complement strand
GAAAAACAACAGCGGCACGGCGAGGAATGTGAGCAGATAGAGCAGCGACGACTCGCGTCCATGTCGAAAATAAAAGACGACGGCGAGCACGAGCACGACGAACAGAAAGGGCGAAAACAGGCCAATTTGTCCGCCGAGATATTCGAGCAGCAAGTTGACCTTCGGCCACGCGCCCTCGCGGTTGAATCCATGCCCAAACTGGAAGGCGTAGGAGGCCCAGGCATGCCGGGCGTTCCAGACGAGATTGGGCGAAAAGAAAAGGACAGCGATGAGCAGAGCGAGCCACGGTTTCCAGGTCAGCAGGAGCGGGCGATAGCTCCTGTCGATCAGCAGATAGAGTCCAAAAGAGGCGATGAAGAGGAGGAACAGATATTTTGACAGCAGGCCAAGACCGACGACCATACCGAGGGTCAGCCAAGCCAGTGGACGATTTTTAAAAACAGCCTCGTACCCCACGAACAGACCCAGTAACCAGAAAAAAAGAAACGGGATGTCGGGTGTGAGCAGCAAGCCACCGACGGCATAGAGGAGTGTCGCGTTCAACATGATGACCAGGAGCGACAGGCTGGCAGGTGATTTCAAATAGCGGGTAGCCAAAAGGAACATGACAATGGAGACGCCTAGTCCCATCAGCAGCGGCGCCGCTTTGATGCCCCAGTAGGTATCGCCGAACACGGACGTCGTCAGATGCACGAGCCAGGCCACCATGGGAGGGTGATCGTAATAGCCGAGCGAGAGAAATCGACTCCAGTCCCAGTAATAAGCCTCGTCCGGAAGAATATCCAGGCGCATGAGGATGAGGATCCGCAGCAGGAAAATGAGTGCTATGGTCATGATCGGCAAAAAGTTCTTTTTTATGGGGCTTTCCATCAGTCAACCGGTTTCATTCACAAATGCCTCACACAGACACAAAGAAAAGAATATCAGGCTTTGCTAAAGATATCAATGACACCATTGATCCTGTTCTGGCAAAAGCGCCACCCGGCCGCTGTGCAGATCATAGACTGCGCCGGCGATCAAAAGCCTTTTGTCACGCACGAGGCGCCGCAAGGCAGATTCGGTTTTGAGCTGAACGACAATCCGCTGCGCATTCGCCGCCACAGCGCTAGCCACACGCTCGGCCAATGGCGCCGAGGCATCCATCTGCGCCAGGGCCGGATCGATTTGCTGCAGCAGTCGCTGTATGGCTGCGGGCTCTTTTGTTCGCTCCTCTTTCGGCACCAAAGCCGCGGTGATGGCGCCGCAGAACGTGTGACCCAAAACCATGATCAGGGGTACGCGCAGGTGAAGCGCTGCGTACTGCAGACTCGCCAGCTCGTTTGGCCCGATGATATTGCCGGCTACGCGCACCACGAACAGATCATTAAAGCCCTGATTGAAAATCAACTCGACGGGAACGCGCGCATCGCTGCAGCCGAGTATAGCGGCAAAGGGCGCTTGCCCCTCGATGGCCCGCGCTGCCGGCGAATCGACTCGCACCGGCGCAGCGCCCACAAATCTGCCATTCCCCTGCATCAACTCTTGCAACGCCTGATCCGGCGCCATGTTTCGCGCTCTTGACGTGCATGCCGCTGCCATATCGCTTCTCCGATTTGATGAGCTGCCCCGCAATATAGCAAAATTTGTCATCAATTCCCGCAGATTTTAAAGCCGTTCGATATCTTGAAGGTACTTTTCCGCCTGCCGACGTATCTCTCCTCTCGCCGAGTCAGCCATGCGATCCCAGGTCCGATAGACCATGCCGCGCGTGTTGGTGATCTCGACCCATTCGATGGCGTCGATGTAGATGCCGAGGTACCAGGCGTCGAGCGCATCCGGATCAAGGACATGTTCGTCGGGGGCCCGAAACCAGGAATGTCGTCTGTTCAGCTGATCGCCGAGAATCAGTCTGAGGGTGGAAAATTTCATATCGTTCGTCAAAAACATCTCCTTCTCGAACGCTGCGCAACTCGTTCATCGCATGAGAACAATCATGATTTGACTAACTTTTTTATAATATTTTTCTATTATTAAGGAATATTATCTTATACAAACAGGTTACAATGAACGAAATAAATTGAAAGATGCCCATAATCAAAACAAAAAGGAGTGACAAAATGAAATTTCGCATCTTATTCTCGATTGTAGCGGCCTTTGCTTTTTTAGTCGTGAGTGGTTGCAGCGATGATGATAACGGCACAACCCCGACGCCGGACAGCAAGGCAATGGTTCAGGTCATACACGCATCACCGGATGCACCAGGCGTGGATATTCTGGTTGATAACAGCGTGGCTGTCACGAATCTGACATTTCCACAGAACACGAGTTACTTGCAAGTGAACGCGGGCACGAGAAATATCAAAGTGAACGTGACCGGCACAAATCAGACCGCCATCGAGGCGAATCTGGATTTCATCAAGGACAATTCTTACTCTATCTTTGCGACGAATGTGGTCGCCAACCTGACGCCGCTCGTGCTGCAGGACAATCTGGCGACGCCGGCTGATGGTAAAGCGCATGTTCGATTCATCCATTTGTCTCCCAACGCGCCCGCAGTGGACATCACGTTGACTGATGGCACCGTGGTGTTCGGCAATGTCGAGTTTTCAGGCTATGTCGATTTCACCCCACTGCCCGTCGGAACATATGATCTGCAGGTTCGCGTCCAGGGTACGGAAACAGTAGTTCTTGAGCTCCCTGGAGTGCAGCTGGCGAATCAAAAGATCTACACTGTATTTGCCAAGGGCCTTGTGGGCGGCACTGGAGCGCAACAGCTGGGCGCTGGCATCATAGTGAACAAATAAAGCCAGGAAGGACGGATCGGTTTCAGTCCTCTTCATCATAGACAAATAATTAACCAACTTTATAACACACATATCATAGATGTCTGCGAAAGCCAGGAGCAAACTCCTGGCTTTTTGCTTTTTAGCGCTGTGACCTCAGGACGTGGATCGAGCGTGCGATGAATGGACGGACGTTGGCAAGGGGAAAAACCGCTGCACAATTTCCTGCAGTTCATTTCTTAAAAGGGGATATGATGCTTCGGTCGTCTCCAGACGAAGGACATACAGCCAGTCCCCCCGCGGCAGAAACGCGACGATCCAGACAGCCATCCGTATGCCGGCATCTGCCGGCAGGATGGTGACAAAAGAGGCGCCCTTGAGAAGCTGATGCGCCGGACCAGTCACTTGCTGTACGATCTTTAGACGTTCCGGTGGCCGTTCATACGTCGCAATCAACTCTGCCAGATAATCGAGCGCCGCTGTGCTGGAATTCATCGCACCATCGCTGCAAATGACGCCGATCCTGGCCGTTGCCAATGTATCGTCATTGCCCAGGCGATGCGACAGCAGCAGCCAGACAATTTGCTCGCCCAATAGCTGTTCTTCGACAAACCGGTTGAGGGTTGTATCGTGCGCAACAGCTGACAAGCGCCACTGCTGATTCGGCATTTTGATCATGAATCGAAAGGGAAGATGGATGTACATCGAATCGATGACGCCGATTCGTCTGCCCTCGAGTCGAGCGAGCTCTGAAAATGGCTTTGGCGCTGACCGACGCCAGTGCATCATGAGGAGCACGACGGCGACGAGGCTGAAGGACAGCATGACGATGGCGCGGATGTCAACACTTTTACACCGCATCAGAGGCTTTTCTCCCAAAAATCGTTCAAATCACTGAACGACCATGCCGGCACAGCGCCTTTTTTGCTGCAGACATAGGCGCCGAGTCGATTGGCAAAATCGGCAATGTCCGTCAGCGCCGCGCGCTGTAGAATCTTCAGCACCAGTCCAGCCGCAAAGGCATCCCCGGCGCCGGATCTGTCCAGAGGAACGATGGAATAACCCGGATCATACTCCTCTTCTGTCGGAGTGATCAGATAACAGCCGTCTGCTCCCAGCGTCAGAGCGACGAGTTGGAGAGCGTGTTTTTGCACCAATTGCCGCAAAAAAGAGAGGTCATCACCATCTGCGCGCAAGCCGCTCTTGAGCAGCTCGCATTCATTCTTATTCAATTTCAGGACATCCGCCAGCGCCAGGGATTTGTTCACTACCTGTTCCGACGTGGCATTCCACGTGCGTAAATTCAAATCACACATCTTGAGGCCAGTGGTGGCCTTTTTCAGAAACGAATGGATTGCCTCGCGCGAGCGCTCTGATCGCTGTGCGAGTGCATCAAAAAATACGGCGTCCATTTTCGGCGCCAGATCCTCC
Source organism: Candidatus Zhuqueibacterota bacterium (assembly GCA_003854995.1). GTDB lineage: Bacteria > Zhuqueibacterota > Zhuqueibacteria > Residuimicrobiales > Krinioviventaceae > Kriniovivens. Next base: position 3,285 of record RQOI01000324.1, on the reverse strand, counting down.
CAAATCGAGTCCAGCCGCATGTGGTCAAACGCAACATCCGTGGTGCAATGAAAATTCGGATGACCGTCGCGGTCCACGGTGATATTCAACCGGCCGGTGGGTTTGAATATATCGAGCTGCACGCCAGCGGTGGTCACCCGCATGTCGTTCAGTTTTTCCAGCAGTTCGTGGCCGTCCTTGTCATCGCCAACGCGACTGCACAGATAGGCATCCTGCCCGGCGTTGGCAATGTGCACGGCAAAATTGGCTGCCGAGCCGCCGATGAACTTTTCATCGCCATAGACATCCCACAGAACTTGACCCAATCCGGCGATTTGAAATTTTTTCTCCCTTTTATCGTCCGGCAACACCTTCACATCCCTCGTCGAATCGCGATGCGGATCCCGTCTTCATAGGCGGAGACCTGCTCGCCCGTGGTCGGATTGACTTTCAGAAATTCAATTCCGGGCGGAATCGGAAACTCTGAATAGGGTGAATCTTTAAGAACGGTTTTCATGAAAGAGAGCCAGATGGGAAGCGCGCCCACAGCGCCGGTGATCCCTCCGCCCCACTTGGTTCGTAACGGTCGATTATCATCATAACCGACCCAGACAGCCACGGCCAAATCCGGCGTAAAACCGATGAACCAGGCATCGCGATAGTCGTCCGTTGTGCCGGTTTTGCCCGCACAGGGTCGAAAAAATCCACCTCTTTGCACATCGGTACCAGTCCCATATTCGATGACGCCCGTCAGCATGTCAATCAGCATGTAGCAGGTTTGCGGATCAATCACCCGTTCGGATTCGAGCTTGTGATCGTACAAATTTCGTTCTGTGGAAAATATTTTTCGAATCATATAGGGTTCGCGGTGAAAACCCTGGCCGACGATCGTCGCATAGGCCGATGCCATTTCCAGAGGAGAGACGCTCGTCGCTCCCAGGGCGAGAGAGAGATGCGGCTCCAGCGGGCTTTTGATGCCTAAATCTTTGGCATAGTTGACGACGACTTGCGGAGTCACCTTCTCGATGACCTTGGCGGCGACCACATTGCGGGACTCGGCGAGCGCCATTTTCAGCGTCAGCGGTCCACGATACTTTCGGTCAAAATTGCGCGGCTCCCACACCTGATTATAAATCCTGAACTGCGTCGGCTCATCCACCATCACCATCGATGGATCGATCAATCCTTTGTCCAGCGCCGCAATATAGGTGAAGGGCTTGAAAGCCGAGCCGGCCATTCGATTTTCGCCCAGTGCCCGGTTGAAAGGAGCGCGCTGATAATCCCGTCCGCCGACGAGCGCCTTGACCGCGCCAGTTTTTGGATCGATGGCGACCAAAGCCGCCTGCGGATAGGTCTCCCGCTCCGCCCAGGTCGCGGTCTCATAGGATTCAAGACCGATGAGATCATCGAGCTTTGCCAAGCCGTCTTTGACAGCGCGACTGGCGGCGAGCTGATACCGCGAATTCAGGGTCGTGTAGATATCGAGGCCGCCATACATGACAGCATTGCGGCCAAACTCTTCGCTCGCTCTATCGATCGCCGCATCGATAAAATATTCGGCATGTCCGTAGAGATCGTAAATTCGACGGTAGGACAGCCGCTCGGCCATGGCGCTTTTATACTCTTCCTCGCTGATGAACTGCTCATCGACCATACATTTGAGGACAAACAATTGGCGCTCTTTGGCGATATCCGGATATTTATACGGACTATATCTCGCCGGCCAGCGCGGAATGCCGGCCAACATCGCAGCCTCAGCGATGGTCAATTCATCGGCGTGTTTTGAAAAATAGGTCTGCGCGGCCAGCTCTATGCCGTAGATGCCAGAGCCAAAATCGATCTGATTCAGATAGGCCTCCAGAATCTCATCCTTGCTGAACTGCTGTTCAATTTGCAGCGTCACAAAGAGCTCCTGAATCTTACGCACCCAGGACCGCTCAAAGCTGAAAAACAGATTCTTCGACAGCTGCTGAGTGATCGTACTGCCGCCTTGCGAGACGCGCCCAACCCGCAAATTTGAGATGACTGCGCGCAAGAGACCCCGCTTGCTGATGCCGTGATGCGAGTAAAAGGCTTCGTCCTCCAGCACCAGCACGGCGTTGATGATGGATGACGAAATCTGCTCGAGGGGCACAATCTGCCGATCAGCGAGGGTTTTGATCAGCAGTCCGTCATCCGCATAGATCTTGGTCGGCGAGGCGAGGGCGATCTTGTTCAAATCATCCGGAATTTGCGGCAATCGCAGTAACGCATAGATGGCAATCCCCGCTATGAGGAGCAGGACAGAGAGCACAACTATTTTAATGATCCTCTTCAGCATCATCTTCCCTTCGATATGGATCCTGTAATTTCGGCGCGTCTTCAATGGAATTGATCTCCCTGATCAAATATCCGACCGCCATTTCAGACGCGTACATGGAGTGCAGCTTGACTCGTGCGTCGCTGCTGACCTCAAAAATGATTTCGACACCGCCGTCTTCAATCCAAAGCGAAATGCCGACGCGCTGCAACGAGTTTTGCCACTGCACCAGCTTGTATGGATCATTGACAATTTGCACTTGATAGGCGCGAGGCAACTGATCAAAAGCTCGATAAAACAGGGCAGCCGGCAGCAGTCGACCACGAAATTTTTCTCGCTGCTCCATTTCCGGCAAAAAAATCGTATCCGCTTCTTCGGGTCGTAATGCCAGGTGACTTTCTCGAATCGGCTTTTCGTAACCATCCAAAAAATGAAAGACAAGCTGGTCTCCTGACAGAGAGAGCTGCGTTTTGTGCCACTCTGTGCTGCGATTCATGGTGAAGAGATCGAGCGGTTGAATGATCTGCTCGGACAGATTCTGGGGAACGGTCCTGTAAAACTCGTTGAATTCCTCTCGCGTCATGCTCATGCTGTGATGAATAGACAGGACAGCCTCGAGATCCTCCAAGCTATTGATCGATTGCCCTGCATTCGCGGGCAGTGTCACCACCTGCGCTGAATCAAGTTCATCAAGTCCTATCTGCTCCTTGTGATCTTCCTCCCAGAGTCGGCCCGTTTGCGGCCGGATGGGATTGGATAGCAGCAGCAATCGGCCTGTGCCGATTTCAACGATGTCAAAGAGCAATTCGGCGAGGACAATGATGATGAATGCGCCAGCAGCAAAAATGATCTTTGCAAATGCGCGTCGGGCTTTTTCGCGATTTTCATGATTCTCATTCATTCAGCTATCCTATCTGCGGATCATACATATGAGCAACAGAGACTGTGCCCGTTAGAACTTGAACGGCATCGGCGTGAAACAAGTCATAAAAATGAACAACATGAGG
>RQOI01000323.1 GCA_003854995.1 Candidatus Zhuqueibacterota bacterium | reverse complement strand
TAGCCTCTTTACGCGTTGTTTTATTGACGAAATTCGACTATATTTCTTCCACTAAAAAGATTCGCTGTGACAACGCATTCAATGGAGGACGAAAAATGACGCGTTGCATGACCATTGGCATCATTTCCATCTTGACGCTGCACACCCTTGTCGCGCAAGCGCCGAAAAAAGACAAAGGCCAGTTTGTCGACAAGAAGAATGAATTCTGGGAAAAGGTTCAGCGCGAAAACAGAAAATATGCTGCAGATGAAAAAAAAGAATTCATCGTCGATTTTTCCGGCATGGATCTGCCAAAATCCAAGGATGAGTTTGTCACCTATTGGCATAACGATCCTGTTTCGCAAGGCAATTCCGGCATGTGCTGGTCTTTCAGCACCACGTCGTTTTATGAATCGGAGATTTTCCGCCGGACGGGACGGAAGGTAAAGCTCTCAGAGCTGCACACGGTTTACTGGGAATATGTCGAAAAGGCTCGCCGCTACGTGCAGACGCTGGGCAGCTCGCTGTTCGAGCAGGGATCCATGGCCAATCATGTCCCGATCATCTGGGAAAAATATGGCGTTGTGCCGGCCGATGTCTATACGGGTCTGCAGAAAGGAGAGCCCTTCCACAATCACACGCCTCTTTTTGCCGAGATTAAGAGCTATCTCCAACATGTCAAAGAGCATTATATCTGGGACGAAGAAACCGTGTTGGCGACGATCAAAGCCATTCTGAACAAGCATCTTGGCGAGCCACCGGCTGTCATCAAAATAGACGGGAAAGAGATGACGCCAATGGACTATTTTCAATCGTTCAGAATCGACTTTGACGACTATGTTGATGTGCTCTCGTTGATGGAGCAACCCTATCATCAATTCGTCCTCTACCCTGTGCCGGATAACTGGTGGAAGAGCGAGGCGTATTACAATGTGCCGCTCGATGAATTCATGTCGGCGTTGAAATCGGCTTTACGCCGCGGCTATACGATCTGCATCGGCGGCGATACGTCGGAAGCGGGCTATTATTCATTCGAAGAGGTCGCGGTGGTGCCGACTTTTGACATTCCCTCCGACTATATCGATGAGAACGCGCGTCAGCTGCGCTTCAGCAACGGATCGACGACGGATGATCACGGCGTACACATCGTCGGATTTTTAGAAAAGGACGGCCAGGACTGGTTTTTGGTCAAGGATTCCGGCGCCGGCGCTCAAAATGGGCCGAACGAGGGTTATTATTTCTATCATCAGGATTATATCAAATTGAAGATGATGGATTTCACCGTCTGCAAAGAAGCCCTGACCGGAACAGTGGATTTTTAAAAAGACGCAACAATCCTGCGCTGATCTTGCTCCCCCCGGGGCAGGATCAGCGCAGCCATTGTCCTTTGTCATCCGTTGTGCCGCCTGAGTTGAAATGAACCAGCGCCGCAGCAGGGGCCAGTCCGGGCGTCCCCCAGCATGGCTACGGCTCGACGATTGCCAGGCCGCGATGCCTCCTGGCGGCGGCGACGATCGGCCCGCGCACGATAAAACTCACACCCACGCTGCTTCTCACCAGTTGCGGCATGGCCGAACTCTATTTCACAAGGGCGAGTTTTTTAACACCGGCAAATTTATCCGTCTCGATCTTGTAGAGATAGACGCCCGCGGGCAAATGGCCGGCGTGCAAGACCACCTCATGCTGACCGGCAGGATATTCTCCGTCGGCTATCTTTACGGCCTCTGCTCCCGAGACGTCGTACAGAGCGAGACGGACATGGCTCTTTTCAGTCAGGGTGAAGGGTATAGTCGTCGTCGGATTGAACGGATTGGGATAATTCTGCAGCAATCGGCACGTCCTTGGCGCAGCGCCATGCTCTCGATCGCGCACCGCGGAGCCGCTCCCCAGAGCGACCATACGCGCGACTTCAGCGAGAAAAATCTGCTCCGACTCTGCGACAAAGTTATAATAATTGAAAGGAGCTGCACCGCTGTTGTCGCGGCCGTTGCCGATCACGGTGCGATGTCCGGCCGGCATGTCGATGGAGCCATCGTAGAACTCGACATCCGGTTCAAAACGGACGAACACGACCGTAGAGTCGGTCTCCAGCCTGGCGAGCACCTTGCCGTTGCCGGCCTCTTTCACGCCCACGGCATCAAAGGGACTCATCACCCACGGGATCGGCGCCGAGGTATCCCAGCCCTCGAACACCGGATCATCCGGGACATCAATGATCGCGTTATAGAGCGTGCCCTCGTCAGCGATGCTCACCATCGTCTCTGTGTTGAACCAGTTCAAACGGCTGCCGCGGCAGTTCCACAACTCGAGATTCAAAATGGGCGTTGTGATCTCGTTCCAGATGAGCTTATCTGTTTGATAGGGGATGCTCGGCGTGGAGCGACCCATGATGATGAGGTCAGCATCATACAGGGTATCCAATGTCGCCTCACTGGCTGTGGTCAGGGAATCATCATAAAATATAATGACCTCATAACCCTCATCCTGCAGGGCAAAAACGTGCGGCATGTCCGGATAATCGCCCGTCGCCGGATCGATTTTGGTATCAATCTGGTAGCTCACAAACACGATCGTGCCTTTGCTCTGGGCAAAGGCCGGGATGGCGACAGCGAAAATCAACAATAAAATACAAAGTCCTTTTTTTATCATTTCATCCTCCTGGTCAAGTTGACTCTTTGCAACTCTTCAATGATGAAACATCGATTTTTCATGTCGAGTAACCTTTTGTGAGAATCACCTCCTGTTCATCTTGATGATCGGCGGCTCGGCCGAAGGCTGTAAATCCCTCACTTGACAGTGCGTAACCTTTTGTAAGAATCACCTCCTTTCATCTCAAGAGCAGTCAAAGTTGAAATTGTCATACTAACCTATCAATATGAACAAAAAAGGCCATTCAAAGCAAGCAAAAATTACCTGCTTTATCCTTCTCTGCCGGCCTCCAGTCTTTCCAGCAGATCGCCGAGCGCCTCCCGCATGTACCAGCCGTGATCCTGCAGTCCCTCGGCTTTTTTGATGGCCTGCCGCATGTGCGGCATGGCCGGCCGCGCTTTCTCACCTATAACGACGAGGATTTGGGCGGCGTGCAGATTGGTGATAATGTCCCGTTTCATCAGTCCGGCGGCCAGGATCTGCACCGCTTCGTATTCCAGGCCGATGGCGCAGCAGGCCTCAGCGGCGGCAAAGCGCACCCAGGGCCATTCGTCGTTGAGCGCAGTCTGCAGCTCGGTTCTGGCCGGCATGGCCTGACTGCCGAGGGCGGCGAAGGCGGTCGCGGCCCAGTAGCGCACGGCGGCATCGGCGTCGGACAGCGCGACTCTCAAATCGGGGATGTGTGCCGTCCCCCGCCCCACCCTGTCGGCGACGCCGAGGATTTTTGCCATTGGATAGACCGCATCGTCGTGGGCAAACTCGAAGGGCATCCGGCCTTTGGCGCGGTGCAGCATGTCTGTTTCGTGCAGGAGGGAGAGATCGCGCGTTTTAAGCATCCAATCGAACAGTTGTTGCCGCATAGCCGCCAGGCGGTCGAGCTGCTCAGGCGCCTCTGCCAGGTTGTGCATGCAGAGATAATCCTCTTTTAAATTGTACAGTTCCTCAACGGGTATGGTTGGCGCCATCAGCCAGGCCGCATCGCCGGTCAGTTTACGAGCCGCGTGCAGCCGCCGGATCTCCTGGCGGATCGGCGTCAGTTCGGAAAAAAAGCTGCGCTGCATGCGCGGCCGATGCGGCATAAAGTTACGGATGTATTGCCAGTCGCCGTCGATGACAGTGCGACTCATCTCCAGCACCTCGTCCACCCTGTCGCGGATGGCGAACACGGCCGAGGGCGGCTCTGCTTTGTGCGCGCCGAGGAAGGCCCGGCCATGCCACTCGGCCGGCGGCTCGATGCCGGCGAGGCTCAGCGCGGTCGCCGGCAGATCGACGAAACTGATGAGCTCGTCCGACAGGCCATTCGTCTTTGCTGCCAGATGCCTGTATTTGTCCGGAATGCGCACGATGAGCGGCACGTGCAGTCCCGTGCTGTGCAGCCACCGTTTGCCGCGCGGCAGGCCGCTGCCGTGGTCGGCGTAGAAAAAGATGATGGTGTCCTCGACCAGGCCGTCCTCTTCCAGCTGCCGCAGGATCGCACCCGCCTGTTCATCCATGATCGTCACCTGATTATAAAAAGCAGCCACATTTGTGCGCACGCGCGGCGTATCGGGATAGTAGGGCGGCAGCGGCGCTTTGGCCGGATCGTGCCGCTCCTCCGGCCGCAATTCGGCATTGACTTTATCAAATTCCTCGCCCTCATAGCGCGTCTGACTCTGGTGCGTGGTCATGAAATTGAAGATGCTGAAGAACGGCTTGCCCTTGGGTCGGTTGCGCCAGTGCGCTGTCTCGCTCGACTCGTCCCAGAACGACGCCGGCGTGGCGAAATTATAATCTTCTTTGGCGTTATTGGTGCAATAGTAGCCGGCCGCGCGCATGTATTCGGGATAGCCCTTGATCCGCGCTGACAGCGGCACGATGCCGCGCAAGTGCTGGCTGCCGAGCGAGCTGGCGAACAGGCCGGTGATGATGCTGGAGCGCGCCGGCGTGCAGACCGGCGCATTGGCAAAACAGCGGGTATAGCGGATTCCTTCCGCTGCTAATTTATCGAGGTTGGGTGTGCAGGCATATTTGTCGCCATAGCAACCGAGCGTAGGGCTCATATCCTCGGCGGTGAGCCAGAGGATATTGGGGCGGTCTTTTTGTGCGCAAGATAACATGCTTCCCACAATTGTTGTGGAGGCCAGGGCGGCGCTGG
>RQOI01000322.1 GCA_003854995.1 Candidatus Zhuqueibacterota bacterium | reverse complement strand
CCACCATCGGCGTCGATTATAATTTCAGCAGCAGAACGTATGGATTCCTCGAATATCATTTCAGCAGCGCCGGCGCCGCGCAGCCGGGAGACTATCCGGACATTTTCGAAAATCCTGCGATCGCGCGCGGCGGGATCTATTTGATGGGGCGACACTATCTCATTCCCGCCATCAACTACCAGATCACGCCACTGATCATCGCCTCCGGCCAGATTTTGACCAATCTCGCTGACGGCTCGCTCTTTGCGGCGCCGCAGCTCGAGTACAATATTGCGGAAAACATCTATCTCGTTGCCGGCGTCTATTGGAGCCTCGGCCGCCGGCCGGAGCTCCGACTGGACGAAGGTTATTTTTCGCCCATGGCGCCGCGGTCCGAGTTTGGCAGCTATCCGGATCTGTATTACACTTCGTTCAGGATTTATTTTTAGAAAAGATTCATCTGGCCTGAAAAATTCACCCACACAAAGACCTATGTCATTGCGATCATCCTTTGACAGGAGGAGAATCATGCGGAGCGCCGCTTTTGTATTCACCATGATGCTGTTCGTGCTGTGCTGCGCGCCCACCCGGGACGCCGCCTACTTTACCCAACTCGGCATCGACAAGATGCGGACCAAACTTGAAGCTCCGGGAACAGAGGGTTCGTACGCGACCGATGCGGCGAACTGTCTGGAGAAAGCGATTGCCCTCGATTCGACACACGGTCCTGCGTATGCCTACCTGATGTTCCCATACTATACCCAGTCAGAGCTCGGCGAGATCGATCGAGGCACCGCCATGGCGAAGAGTCGCCTGGCATTCGCCAGAGCGCAGGAGCTGGCGCCAGATCACCCGGCAACCATCATCGCTGCAGCTTTTATCAAAAAAAATTACGATGACGATCCAGCAGCCGCGATGACGCTGTTGCAGCGGGCGATCGAACTTTATCCAGACAACAGCGAAACCCACAGAGAACTGGGCTGGTCGTATCTCATTGAAGCAAAACTCGATCTCGCGCTGGAACAAGCCGAGCTCGCTATCAAAGCTGATCCCGACTCAAAGCAGGCCTGCTTTCTCCTGGGTCTTGTTCATCAACAGCTTGATAACTATGAACAGGCGCTCGCGGCATTCCGGGAAAAGCTGTCGGAGGATACCAATAACATGTACGAGCGCATTCATATCGCCTACATCAACTTGCTCATTGGCCATTTCGACCAGGCCGAAGAGGTCGCTCGACAGAACCTGAAAGACCATCCGAATGACGCTCAGGTGAAGGATCGATTGGCCTATGCGCTGGCCCTGAACGGGAAATATGATGAAGCGTTGGCTCTTTATACGGAAACAAATCAAAGGATCGCCATCTCCTGGGTGAACGGCCTGCTGGGCAATGAGGAGAAAGCCCACCAGGGGATCATCGAATTACAGCAAAGTGAGGAGAGTCGGACGTGCGGTGCCATCGGCGCGATTTATACGGGCCTCGGCGAATTTGACAAGGCGATTGAAGCGTTTGAAAAGGCGCTGAAAAGCGCGCAAGAGCATTCAAATGAACGGGATCTCCATGACATTGGCCGCTGGTTGGCGACCGAGCCCTGGTTTCGGCCCGTGCAAGAAGATCCCCGCATGCAAGCCATCATCGCGCAGACCGGATACCAAGTGAACTCTAACGATGGGCGATGAACCGGTCATCTGTGGAGAGCGGCGGATCAGCTGCGCGCCAATTCGTCCCTCACAGGGCAGGAATACTCCCGACCGATCCTCGGCCTCATCTTTCTCAAATACGCCGACGGCGACATCTTTGGCCGCATCTATGAGTACTTTCTGGAGAAATTCGCCATGAGCGAAGGCCGCGGCGGCGGCGAGTTCTTCACCCCAACATCCATTGTGCGGCTGCTGGTCAACATCATCGAACCGTATAAAGGCCGCATCCTCGATCCGGCCAGCGGCTCAGGCGGCATGTTCATCCAGTCCAAGTTCGACGACGAGCACCAGCACCAGGCGGCCTATGACCTCAGCATCCACGGCCAGGAATCCAAGGAGGTCAACCTCATGCTGTGCAAAATGAACTTGGCCGTGCACGGCCTGTCGGGCGATATTCGCCTCAGCAACACCTACTATGAAGATCCGCACCAGTGCGTCGGGTTCTTCGATTATCTCCTCGCCAATCCGCCGTTCAACGTCAATGGCGTGGACAAGGAACGGCTGAAGGACGATCCGCGCTATCCCTTTGGCCTGCCCAAGACCGACAATGCCAATTATCTGTGGATTCAAGTGTTCTACTCGGCGCTCAATGATAAAGGCCGCGCCGGATTCGTCATGGCCAACTCGGCCAGCGATGCCCGGCAGAGCGAGCTGGAGATTCGCAGGCAGCTCATCCAAAGCGGCCACGTGGACGTGATGATCGCCATCTCGTCCAATTTCTTCTACACCGTGACCCTGCCGGTGACCTTGTGGTTCTTTGACAAGGGCAAACAGGATGACCGCAAAGACAAGATTCTGTTCATCGACGCCCGCCATCTCTT
>RQOI01000321.1 GCA_003854995.1 Candidatus Zhuqueibacterota bacterium | reverse complement strand
CTGCAAATGTTTTCTTGACTAGAAAGATATTTTTCTTAAATTGGTGCTTTCATCGCCGTACTTTGACAGCAGAAAGGCAAAGGCAGACAAAACAGCAAGATGAATGGCCAATGAAAGGAGAACAGCATGTATTTTGGCGTCGCGGACATTATCATTTTTGTCGGCTTTATTGTCGCGGTCATCTGGATTGGTATGAGCAAAGCGCCCAAGAGCGCCTCCGGTGAAGATTTTTTTCTCGCTGGCCGCGGTCTAAAGTGGTGGCTCATCGGTTTCTCTCTCATCGCCGCGAATATATCGACGGAGCAGTTTGTCGGCATGAGCGGCAATGCCGCGAGCCACGTGGGATTGGCCATCGCCAGCTACGAGTGGATGGCGGCCATCACCCTGGTGGTGATCGCGTTCACATTTCTGCCCTATTTTCTCCGCGCCGGCATATACACCATGCCGGAATTTCTCGAGTACCGCTACAACACCGCGGCCCGAACCATAATGGCCATTGCCACCCTCTGCATTTACATGCTGCTGCTGGGTTCGGTGACCTATTCCGGCGCCCTCACGATTCGTACGATCGCCGGCGACATGGGATATAACGTTCCACTCTTCATCGGTGCCTTGGCCATCGGCATCATCGCCATGCTGTACGTCGCTGCCGGCGGCTTGAAAGCGTGCGCCTGGGCTGATCTGATCCAGGGCAGCGCCCTCATCATCGGCGGCATCATCATCATGATATTTGCGTTCATCAAGCTCGGCGCTGTCGAGCGCGCGGCGCAGATTCTCGATGTCCACACCGGCGCCATCGCCATCAAGGAGATGGCCCCGGATCAGGGTGCGATCAGCCGTTTTTATGCGCTGAATCGGGTGCGGATGAACATGTTCTTACCCAAGACGGACAATGTGCTGCCATGGACCGCCTTGATGTTGGGGCTCTGGATTCCCAACTTTTACTATTGGGGGCTCAATCAGTACATCACCCAACGGACGCTTGGTTCTAAATCGCTATCGCAAGGACAGCGAGGAATCGTGTTCGCCGCTTTTTTAAAGCTCATCATTCCGTTTGCCATCGTCATCCCCGGCATCATTGCCTTCAACCTCTTCTCGTCTGATATGCAGTTCGAAGCTGTGCGCGATAACGCCAGAGTGATGGCAAAATATGCAAAAGCGAATCCAAACACGATGGTCGTGCAGGTTCAGGAAGCGCCGGCCGATAGCGTGGTGGCCAACTGGCAAGCAATGTCCTTCTTGCTGGCGATTTACGACACGGATGCGACGATCAAAGCGCTGCAAACCCGCAATCCCTACGTGCTGCCCATCTCGCGATCAGATTACCTTACCTCTTCTGCCCCGGCGAATGCCGTGTACATCAGCGAAGACAAGGCGTGGAAGAATGTCTATCCCGCATTGGCCGCAGAGGTAGAGGCGTACAATCAGAGCATCCGCGCTGCCAACGCCACAACGGTCAATGAAAAGTTCATCGCCTACAAATACGACACCGCCATGGCGCAACTGCTCGGCAAGGTGCTGCCGAACGGCATCGGGCTGGTCGGCTTTGTCGTCGCGGCCTTGCTCGGCGCCGTGGTCAGCTCGCTGGCGGCCATGCTCAACGCGGCATCCACGATCTTTACCATGGATATTTTTAAGAAATTCATCCACCCCAGTGCGTCGCAAAAGGCCACTGTCCTGCTGGGGCGAATTTGCGTCGTCCTGTTTTCATTCGTCGCCATCTGGCTGGCGCCGCAGCTGGGAAATCCCAAAATCAGCAACAGTATATTCACCATCATTCAGGAGGGACAGGGTTTCATCTCGCCTGGAATTCTGGCCGTCTTTGTATTCGGACTCATCTTTCGCAAAGCGCCGCCGCTAGCCGGCGTCGTCGGTCTGCTGACCAATATTGTGGCGTACGGCGGCCTAAAGATCATCGCGCCGCAGCTGCAATTTTTGAATCGCATGGCGATCTGTTTCGCCCTCTGCCTGACCATCATGGGGGTGATCACCGTGCTCAAGCCGCTGGCTGAATCGGTGCGCTTTGAGCAACGCGGCACGATCGATCTCACGCCGTCTAAAGGCGCTCGTATCGCCGCTGTCGCTGTGGTCATTTTGACGTTGATTCTCTATGTGCTCTTTAGTCCGTTGTTGATCGCCGGTTGAGGGAGAGCGGCGCTGATCTATCTCGAGGTATGATTGTGGACAGGAAGCAATTTATCAAAAAGTTTGAACATCATTTTTCCGGCGAGCCGCGCGTTTTTTGTGCGCCCGGCCGGGTCAATCTCATCGGAGAGCACACTGATTACAACGACGGCTATGTTTTTCCGATGGCGATCGGATTCTATACGACCGTCGCCGTCTTTCCGACGCGTGATCGCAAGCTGTACATCCGGTCTGAAAACATGCACGAGCTGATCGCCATTGATCTGGATGCCAACGCTGAGAAGCGGCATCACTGGAGCGACTATGTCGCCGGCATGGCGCATGTCCTGGAAAAAGAAGGAATCAGGCTCCCGGGCGCGTCCATGCTGATCGAAAGCGACGTGCCGGTCGGCGCCGGCTTGAGCTCCTCAGCCGCCCTCGAAATGTCGTCGGGTCTGGCGCTGCTCAGCACGGTCGGCGGAGAGCTGACCGGTGAAAAACTGGCGTTGCTCGGCCAGAAAGCGGAAAATCAGTTCGTCGGCATGAACTGTGGCATCATGGATCAGTTCATCTCGATGCACGGAAAAGAAAATCATGCCCTTTTCCTCGATTGCCGCACGCTTGACTATGAGCTCGTGCCGTTGCCGGCAGAAAATATTCGCATTGTGATTTGCAACACCATGGTCAAGCATGAGCTGGGCTCGTCCGAATATAACAAGCGACGGGCCGAATGCGAAAAGGGCGTGGAAATCCTGCGCGCTGATTATCCCGGCATTCGCGCCTTGCGGGATGTCTCTCTATCGCAGTTCCAGAAGGTGCAACACAAGCTGCCGGACGTCGTGCAAAAGCGCTGCCGCCATGTCATTTCGGAGGATGAACGCGCATTGGAATCCATCGCTGCGCTGCAGGCGGGCGATATCGAAAAATTTGGGCAATTGATGAACGCCTCGCATGACAGCCTGCGCGATGATTATGAGGTCAGCTGTTTGGAGCTCGACCTGCTGGTCGAGGTCGCCCGCTATCAGGAGGGTTGTCTCGGCGCCCGCATGACCGGCGGCGGTTTTGGCGGCTGCACCGTCAATCTTGTCGCCAGCGACAAGGTCGATGTTTTTGTCGATGCTGTCGGCGAAGCGTACCAACGGGCGACCAACCTGAAATCGGATATCTATATTTCGGTGCCATCACGCGGCGCGCACGAAATGAGATGATAAGGGTGTCCGGCATCAATATGCCGGATCGGGCCGAACAATCGGGAGCCATTCACTTGTCCCGGATTTTTTCCTGCGCTCGCTGTCGGGCAACAATGTCATCCAGCAGCGGCCGGAGCACGGCGGTCCAGATCGCATAGCCCTTGTCGCTCAGATGCAGCAGATCCTCCATGAAGAGATCTTGCGCGGGCGGCTCGCCCGTCTCGAGCACGGGCGTCGCTGTATCGGCGTAATAGAGTCCCGCGTCCCTCTCTGCCATGGCGCGAATCGCATCGTTGACCTTTTTCGCCTCGGGCCATTTATTCCAACGGCTCGGACAGGGTTTGATGGGCAGGTATATCAGCGATGTGGAGGGAAAATTGTCCTGCACGAGCGTCCACCACGCCTGAAAATTCTCGATGACCTGGCGCGCATCGACGCCGCTGGCCACATCATTATCGCCGCAGTACAGGACGATGCACAGTGGTGCGCCATAGCGGAGCAAAATGTCGTCTTTGAAAAACAACATGTCGGAAAAGTGCGCGCCGCCAAAGCCGCGATTGACGATCGGCAGATCCGGAAACATGTCGGCTGTCCTCCACATGCGGATGCTGGAACTGCCGACAAACAGCACGTGCTGCGCCGGTATCGCGTTTTTACTGTCCCAGGCGCGGAACGTTTTGATCTCTTCATTGAACCGACTTGGATCGGGATCCGCCTGGGAGTGGATCTCGATGGCGAACGCCAGAGCGATCAGCATGCAGATGTTTTTCTTCATCATGTTTCATCCTCCAGATTGTCCCGGCAAGATAGCAATTTTAAACCATTTTGAAAATAAGAATGAACGCGGCGGTCGATCTGTTGCGCCTTGACGCCGCCATTCTATCTTTTTTTCCGCTTGATGAAATAAAGCTTTCCTGCAATACGTTTCAAATTTGACGAAAGTGTTATTCGATGAAACAGACTATTCTCCATCAAACACTTTCATCGTGATTTTGTTGATTTAACTCCTCTATTTACAACTATTATTACCTGTTCGATTGGCACTGTTTTTGTCACCTCTCCATCATCCTTGTGCGGAGGTTTGTATGAAGTTATCCTGTTTTCTGTTTCTGACGACGACGCTGCTGCCGCTGGTCACGTCGGCTCAGGACGTCACCATCGACGCTATACCGCAGACGTCCGATGTTCAGCTGTTCATGCTCAGTGATTTCAATTTTTCCGGTCGCGGAACCAGCGCTGCAGAGCTCTTTCTCATCACCATGACGAATAGCTCGAATGCGGAGCAGTTATGCGAGCTATTCATAGAGATTGTGGCGGAGAGTCAGGGTCTTTTAGCGAGCGGCAACACAAAGCCCTTCATGCTGGCGCCGAATGAGCTGATCAGAGTGACCAATCGAGATCTGTTCACCAAAGCGCAACAGTTTTCCCTGGAAAATTATCAGATTGCCGATGTTGGGAATGAACTGAGCTCTATTCTGCTGGCAACCGGGCGCCTGCCGGCAGACATTTATATTTTCAGATTTCAATTGAAGTCGGGCGGATTTATGGATGAAGCTGAAATTCGCTTTGTCCTGACCAATCCGACGACGCTGGATCTGATTTCGCCGGGCGTGATTGCCACGTCGGAGGAGGACGGGGTGATCTATACGCCTTTGCCGCTCTTTCGCTGGGAATCCGAAATCAGCGCCTTCAGGCTCATGATTGCCGAACAGCTTCCTGATGCCCACGATGACCTCAGTCCGGAAGAGGTCATGCAGCAGCGCGTGATCTATCAGCAGACGCTGGTCGTCAGCGGTGCTCCCTATGAACTGGCCGGACAAGTGATCCCGTCAACGCTCTTCCAGTATCCGATCGATGGTCGACCTCTGCAGGAGGGCGTAACCTATTACTGGCAAATCGTCGGCCTGGTCAAGTCATCGGGTGAATGGCTGGAAATTGCCGGCGAAATATGGAAATTCCGAATTATCGGAACAGGAGAAACGGCCGTATTGACGCCGTTGCAGCAGCAGATCCTCAACCTGGTGCGGGAACTGGATGGTTCGCTGTTCAAGCCCGGCGGCGCTCTTCGTGGATACATCCCGACTGAACTGGTGAGCAAGAATGGCGTCATTTTATCAGAGGATGCCATCATCGATGCCCTGTCCAGGCTGGTGGATGGCGAATATGAATTGCTTGACGCATCCGTTGAATAGCGTTTCTTTTTGCGATGAGAGGATTATGATCATGATAAAAAGTCGTCTTGCTCTTTGTTTGCTGCTCGTTGTTCTTCCCGCCTTTGAGATTGTGGGCCAGAATGCGAAGGAGATCGCCTTGGTCATCAAGGTCACGGGGGGCGCGCAGATCAAGTCAGGCGCTGACGCGTGGCAGCCGCTCGTCAATGGACGTCGCCTCAACAGCGGTGATATCGTCAAAACCGAAGAGGGCGCCTTTGTGGCCATCGCATTCACCGATGACAGGAGTATATTGAAGATTCGCTCCAAATCGCAATTCCAGCTGGAAGGCGAGCGCGGCGAACTGGGCATCAAGAAGAGACTGCTCATGACCATCGGGCAGGTGTGGGCAAAAATTAATCCCAAGGGCGCCGGCTATCGCATGGTGACGCCCTCCGGAGTGGCGGCGGTCCGGGGCACTGAATTTTACACCATTGTCGATGCTGACGCGAAAATGACGGTCATCGGCGTGACGGGAGCTGTTTCGGTCTTTAACAAAGTGGACAGCGTCCTGGTGACGCCCGGCAAGACGGGCACAGTCGAACGGGGAAAGGCGCCTCTGCTCACAGACACCGTCGATTTTGTACCATGGGCTGATGACGATGAAACCGCGGATTCTATCGATATTGAGTTTCAAGATGCAAATGGTGTGAAGAAGAAATTACGGCTGAAATATCAAAAGTAGTGGAGTAGACTGTTCTAATGGCGCACAAAAAAAATGCATGCATTGCCACTTTGCTCTTCGCATCGCTGAGCCTCTTCGCCCAGGAGAGCGGCATTCCCTCCCCGCCATTTCTCATCCTGACACCGGAGCAGGATCAAATCCTGCCGCCGGGTGAGGTGTTGATCGCTATTTCAGTGGCGGATGTGATCGATCCAGCGTCAATTGTCCTCTATCTGAATGAGAGAGAGGTCACCTCTTCTGCTGTTGTGTCAGAATATGTGCTGACGTTCGCAGCGAAGAATTTGGCCCGCGGTGCGCACAGGATCGTGATCGCCGGCAAAAACCGACAAGGCGACCAGCTGCCGCCGCTGCGAGGGATGTTTTTTATACGCAGCGACGAAGCGCCGGCAAGACCTCGACCGCAATTTACCGGTCGAGTTTATGCCGAAGGCCGCTACGAGAATATCTGCCGGCAGAATGAGTCGTTCGCCATGACGGGCGCTGAGTTCAACGGCCGATACGGCGAGCTGGATGTGCGCGGCCGTGTTTTTTTGACATCGCTTGAGGATGGCGACGCTCAGCCGCGCCACCGTTTTTCTCTTGACATCGAACACGATCTTTTTCGCGTCCAGGCCGGCGATATCTATCCGCGCTATAATGATTTGATCATCTGGGGAAAAAGAGTTCGCGGCATCGGGGCGGGCGTGAACGCCGGTCCATTCACGCTGGAAGCAGTGTTCGGCCAGACGCAACGTCCCGTCGAAGGCGCTGTCGATGCGACGACGAGCCTGCTGCGCCGTGGCGCCTATGGCCAGGATTTGATCGGCATTCGCCCCAGCTTGAACTTTCGGCCGGTTCGGTTCGGCGTCACCCTGGTGAAGATCAGGGACGACTTGGACTCCATAGCGAACGGCACGAGTCCGAGTGACAATGTCGTCGTCGGACCGGATGTGCTGCTGTCGATCGACAGAGGACGAATCGAACTGCGAGCGCAAGCGGCTGTCAGCCTGTTGACGCATGACACCAGCGTCGGCGCCTTTTCCAAAGATGATATCAAAGACATGTTCTCCGCCGCAGTTGAGGTGCCGATAGATCCGCAGAAATATGAAAAGATACTCATTGTCAATGATACAACCGTGCCGCTCAATCTAAAAGAACTGACCTCTGTCGCCACCGCTGTGAATCTCAAACTGCATTACTATCGCAACCTCCTGCGGCTTGGCTACAAGATGATTGGCTCTGACTATTTTTCACTCGCCAACTCGTGGTTGCGCAAAGACATTCGCGGATTTTACCTGTCAGATCGCGTCAGACTCTTGCAGAACAAGCTCTACCTCGACTTTAGCATGGAGCGATACAGGGACAACTTTTCTCGACAGGGCGTAAAACCGGCCATTGATTTGAATTCCGCGACGTGTGCGATCGCTTACTATCCCGGCAAAGGTCTTCCGAACGTCTCGATGAGCTTTCGCAGTTATAACCGTAATAATGGAGTCACAGAGATCCAACTGGACAGTTTGACCTATGGCGCCATTGATACAACGGATGTCAGAGAGGATTCGCGGCAGCGTGACATCCATTTTCAGATCGGTTATCAGGCGCCGTTTTTCAATGCCTCGCACTATTTCGTCCTGGGGATTATCGCCGCGATCAAGGATGATCCATATGATGCGTCGAGATTGGTCGGCTATTATTCGCAAGAGATGACGTCGAATGTCAATATGTTGTCGTGGTCATCGACATATCCTTTTCCGTTGCGCACGACACTCAGCTTTTCCACCAACAAGAATGTGCTCGGCGGCGGCGCGTCGGATTTCACCTACCAGTCGCTGAGCGCATTTGGCGAATACAAATTCTGGCAAAACAAATTATCGACCTTTGGCGAAATCCGCTTGACACAATCCAATAATACGACCTGGACCGAGGCGATCGATGTGCGGAGAAATCTGGCGCGGCTGGGTGCGCAAATTGTCCTGCGAGCGCAGCAGAGTGTGATGCTCGAGACCTGCTTTATCACTTTTTCTGCAACCGGCGTCGCTTCGATTTCCGCTTACACGGATACGATCTTGCGAATGCGTTATGAGAAACTGTTCTGAGAGATGATAAAAATAAAGACCGTTGACCGCAGACATATTTTTGCCGTATGCATCATCCTCGGCGCCGTCTTTATCGCTCGATTCTTTAATATTTTTTCTGTCGTCGAATCGATGCAATTGAAGACCATCGATTCCTTTTTTAAATTCCGCGGGCCGGTGCAGCCACCCGATACGTCCATTGTGATCGTCGGTATTGATGACAAAACACTCAGCAGTCTGGCGGAAAAATGGCCGCTGCCGGGACGCTATTATGGTCGTCTGGTTAAAAATCTGACGAGAGGCGGTGCGCGTGCGATTGTTTTCGATATCGAATTTTTCGAGACAAACGCCCGCGAACCGCAGGAAGATTTCGCTTTCAGCGATGCGATTCAACAGGCGCGCAACGTCATCCTGGCGGGAAAGATTATCTACGAGACCGGACGACGCGGCGTCGAGGATGAAAATATCCTCAGGCCGAACCCGTGGTTGCTCGAAAGCGGCGTGCCGTGGGGCACGGTCAATTCAATTGAGGATACGGACGGCTTTATGCGCCGCTATATCCTGTTTTTGGAATACAAGGGCGAGGCTTTTTATCCCCTGGCGATTGAGGCCTACAAGCAGCTGTTCAGACCGACCATCCCGAAGGAGGCCAATCGCACCGGCAAAGAGTTTATCCTGGGAGAACGGCGCATTCCCAAAATCGATGCGAACACCATGATGATCAACTATCGCGGGCCTGCGGAGACGACATTCAAAACCTTTTCCTTTGTTGACGTTGTGGATGATGCGGATTTTGAGCTCGTCGACGGCTCGGATACGGATGCATTCGAATATCATCTCACCTGGGAAACCTTCAAAGACAAGATCGTCTTTGTCGGCGCTGCTGCGGAAGAGCTGCACGACATAAAGTTCACGCCATTCTATTACTACAAGGGCAAGCGCGTCAAGATGCCCGGCGTGGAGACGCACGCGAATGCTCTCAGCACGATCATGCGCGGGGATTTCATCAGAAAGATCGATCCATTTGTTGATTTTAGCATCCTGATCGTTCTGGTCGTCCTGGCGACGATCTGCATCCTCTATCTCAAGCCGCTGCAGGCGACGCTGTTGATCCTTGTTGAGATGGCGCTCCTGCGGTTCATCGCTTATAAGGTGTTCCTGCATCGTGGTCTCATCATCGATGTGACCATGCCGCTCATCGCCGTCCTGTTCAGTTATATGAGCGGGCTTGTATTCACCATCATCACCGAACGTCGCGAAAAAGTGCGCATTCGTCGTATTTTTCAGCATTACATGTCACCGACGATCGTCAACCAGATGATCGATTCCGGCAAATTGCCCGAATTCGGCGGCGAGCGACGTGAGCTCACCGTATTGTTCTCGGATATCCGCCAGTTTTCCCATTTTTCCGAAAAGCATGAGCCCGAATTCGTCGTCAAGCGGCTTTCGGACTATCTCACGCAGATGGTGGATATCATTTTTGCTAATAATGGCACGCTGGACAAGTTTGTCGGCGACGAGATCATGGCCTTGTTTGGCACGCCCTACTATTTCGCGGATCACGCCGAAAAGGCTTGTTGCACGGCGGTCGAAATGATGAATGGCGTACGGCTCTTGCAGAAAAAGTGGGCGGCCGAAAATTCGGACTATTTTGATATCGGCATCGGCATCAACTCGGGAAATGCCCTTGTCGGAAATCTGGGCTCCAAGCAGATATTTGATTATACGGTCATCGGCAATGAGATCAATCTGGGCGCCCGGCTGGAGAGCGCTAATAAGATTTACCAGACTTTTATTCTCATCAGCGAAAACACTTACCAGCTGGCTAAAGATAAGATCGTGGCGCGCGAAATAGATCATGTGCGAGTCGTCGGCATCCAAAAACCGGTGCGAATCTATGAATTGCGCGCCATGGAACCGCTGCCGCAGATTGAGGAAGAGTTGATCATGGGGACATTTGCTGAAGCTCTGGAATTATATAAAAGTCACCGCTGGGGCGATGCGCTGAAGGCGTTTCGGCGCATCTTGCGCCATTTCCCCTCCGATGGTCCATCGCGACTCTACACTGTCCGCTGTCTCGATTTTCTGGAGCACCCGCCGGATCCAGACTGGGACGGCGTGCATGAGCTGAAGCAGAAATAGCTGATGCCGTGCGGGCAAAAAAAAAGCCGCCTGAAAGAGGCGGCTTTTTTTTTATTGGATACGTTCGATCCATTGCCTTGCTTTGGCGATATACTCGCTGTCCGGATACTTTGTGATGAGTTCTTGAAAATAGGCGATCGCCCGGTCATTCTGTCCCAGCTTGTTATAGCAGCGTCCCAGCATCAATGTCGCGTCATCGGTTTTATAGGAAAAGTCGTAATTGAATACAGCGTTTAAGGCCTCAATCGCCGACACATAGTCTCGCTTTAAGAAATAGTTTTCACCAATCCAGTAGATGCAGTTGCTCGCCAGTTTATGGCGTGGATTGTTTTCGCGCAGGTTCCTGAAAATGGCGATCGATTTATCATGTTGCCGCAGGCTGTAGAGACGCAATCCCTCTCTGTAGGCTGAGCTAAAGTCTCGCGTAAATGCTCCCAATTGATCGAGCTCGCGCTGCAGATCTAATATTTTTGTATCCTTTGCCGAGAGATCATTCTGCATCGTGGCGATTTCCTGCTCCTTGCTATTGATTAGTTTTTTCAATTCATCCACCCGCTTTTGCAGGTCAGAGGCCGCTGCCGGAGCTTCTGTCGTCGGCTGCGTCTTTGTGCCCATGAGGAGAGCGAGGATATCGGCCGTCTCATCATCGGTCTCCACCGGTGTGACGACGGCTGGTTCAGCCGCGGATCTCCTGGCCGCTTCGGCGAGCAGCTCCTGCTCTGATTTTGGCTTTTGGCCGCTGAAAAAGACGAGGCCCAAACGGGCGGTCA
Source organism: Candidatus Zhuqueibacterota bacterium (assembly GCA_003854995.1). Classification (GTDB taxonomy): domain Bacteria; phylum Zhuqueibacterota; class Zhuqueibacteria; order Residuimicrobiales; family Krinioviventaceae; genus Kriniovivens. The sequence goes on along the minus strand of RQOI01000321.1, from coordinate 8,956 downwards.
AAAAGCCATCCTTGGATGTCCCTTGCAGTGCACCGTCCAGGCCATCCGTGGTCGTGTGGCGGTAATCGGCGCTCGCCGTGAGGGCGATTTTTCGTGACAGCATAATGTCCGCCCCGCCGCCGGCGATGAAGGCGACATCCCAGAAGGCTTTGCCGCCCAGAGCGGGATCGCCGATCGGCGTCTTGGGCGGATCTTCCGGATGATAAGTATAGTTGATAGCGCCAAATCCCAACGCTGCATACGGACGAAAGGCGCCCGATTTGACGAGGTAGAGATGGGCTTTCAAATCGGCATTGAACACCGTCGTATGAAATGTCCGATAACTAAAACCATCGCTTAGCTCGCCATATCCCACGCCAAGGCGCACGTTAAAGCCGTCGCTGATCAAGAATCTCATGAAACCCTCTCCGGCGAGCGACAGGCCAGTATGCAGGACATCACAAAAGGGTTTCTGGATGCCGCCGTTGAAACCAATGCCTAATGTCGGCTTGTATTCTTCTTGGGCAAAAACCTCAGATGATGTAAAAACAACTGCTGCCATTACAATGACGAATACTGAGATTCTCTTGCTCATCTTTTTCTCCTGTCTTAACATGGTCATATGGGAAGAAAGCTGTCGCATTTTCCCCTCACTCGCTGCTGATCAATTGGCGGTAATGCGCGATTGCTTCAGGCGGTAAAATTGTGCGCATGTCAATTTCTTGCCCGCTATTCTGATTGTAGGCGTTCAGCAATGCTTTTATTTCCTTCACCGTCTTTTCAAATTCGACAGGTCCCAGGCTGCTCTCCATGATATGTCGAAGATGCAAAAGTTTGTCGCCAAGACGTTCAAAATAGTAATTGCTCAACGATGATGAAATGAGATCCTGAACTTTTTGATCGATCGAATGTTTCTGGTCGATGATGGTTTTTATGGTATCCTTCACCTGATATGTTTTGAGTTCCTTTTTCAGAGAGAGATCAACTCCCATGTAGAGCAGGAGGGAGGGATGCCGGGTATAATACTCTGTTTTTGGTGCAATTTCATGCAAAACATAACGTTCCACTATCCTCTTTTCCTGCGGTTTCACCACGCGATGCGTTGCATATCGAATGGAATTGGCTTCACTGGCATAAATGACCTTGATCAATAGATCGAATGTCGGAAAGTAAAAGAGTTCATCCATCTTGGGCCTTCGAGTGCGCTCAGGTTTGTCTTTTTTCCCCTTGCGACTACAATATTTATGCCAGTAAATGCTTTATTGGTGTATGATAAAAATAAACAAAATAAGAACGCGACAAATTTCCCAAACGAATCTTTTTTTGCAGAACTTTCATTTTTACAGACAGTTATGAAACTCTATTCTTCAGAGTTCCTGCCATGGTTTTGGCAGCGACGTTTTCGCTGCGCCAGCGGTGAAAAAAAGAGTGTTTTGTCGAAGAACATAGTTTCGTCAGGAACCAACTTAATATATACAAAAATAACAAGGAATTATAGCCATTGTCAAGTGATTTTATCTATTGAATGTAAAAGGTCAGTCTCAGGCAAAGACGCAAAAGATCAACTTGGTGAGACCTTTGGGTGCAACCAAAAATATCCAAACCGCCGAGGGCACCGCCGAGAAAATAAATGAAGCAAAACTTTGAAAAAGCTTATCACGTTCACACCAGGCACCATTGTGGAAGAAAAGAACTTTTGTTTTTCCTCTGTGCAACTCGGCGTTCTTGCGAGGGGGGCAACAATTCTCCTTGCTTTTTTATTCGCATCGCCCTATCTTTCTGACATATGGAACCGATTGTCTCTACGATCGAAACAAAGTGCAAGCGGTGCTATTCCTGCATTCGACAGTGCCCGGCAAACGCGATCAGGGTTGTGAACGGTCAGGCGAAGGTCATTGAAGAGCGGTGCATCGCCTGCGGCAATTGCATCAAAGTGTGCCCGCAACATGCCAAGCAAATTCGGGATGGCACGCGGCACTCTTTTGAGCTTCTCGCCGGAGATCACTCCGTCATTGCTGTATTGGCGCCATCCTTTCCCGCCGCCTTTGCCAATGTTCAGCCGGGACAAGTTATCAGCGCCATCAAAAAGCTCGGTTTTTCGCAAGTTCTGGATGTCGCTTTTGGCGCTGATTTAGTCGCTGCAGCATACAATAGAATCCTGGAATCGGAGGTGATGCCCATCATTGTCACCTCGCCCTGTCCTGCAATCGTCAATTTTGTCGAAAAATATTATCCTCATCTCTGCCTGGTATTGGCGCCCGTTGTCTCGCCCATGATCGCCATCGGTCGCGTCATCCAGGAAAAATATCAACCCGATGCCAAGATCATATTCATCGGGCCATGCATCGCCAAAAAGAAAGAGATGTTTGACGAAAACGTAGCCGGCATCATTGATGAGGTTCTGACCTTCAACGAACTGGAAGTCATGCTCGAGCAGAAAGGAATAGACATCTGTTCACTTTCGCCACAAGAATTTGACGGCCCGATGTCGGATATGGGACAGGTATTTCCGATTTCCGGCGGATTGATCAAGTGTTCCGACAGCGATGATGATATCTTGAATAGTGACGTGTTGGTGAGCGAGGGCCGCGAGCGCGTCCTTGAAGTCCTGAAGAAGGTGGATGCCGGAGATATTGAAGCACGATTTGTCGATATACTGTTTTGTCGTGGCTGCATAAAAGGACCAATGCTGGCGAATGATGAATCGGTGTTCGTTCGCCGTGATCGGATCGTGAAATATATAAAATCACAGCAGGATGCTGAGCGGCGCGAACGGGCGCAACTGGATCGGCAGAAATATCAGGACGTCAGCATGCGACGTCGATTCACCATGGAAGAATTGACCGTTCGGCAGCCGACCGAGGAGGAGATTCGTGATATTTTGCGCCGAACAGACAAGCTGACGCCCGAGGATGAGTTGAACTGCGGCGCCTGTGGTTACCCGACCTGCCGAGAAAAGGCGATCGCCGTTTACCAGGGATTCGCGGAAGCGGAAATGTGCCTGCCTTTCATGCTGGAAAAGCTTGAAAAGATGCAGGATAAATTATCAACCTCGAATAAAAAACTGCGCGATTCCATCAAATCCCTGCGCCAGGCTCAGCAACAACTCGTGCAATCCGAAAAGTTGGCGTCTGTCGGGCGTTTGGCCGCTGGTGTGGCGCATGAGCTGAACAATCCTCTCGGCGGTATTCTGCTCTTCACCAGCATTCTGCTGAAAAAGCTGGAAAATTCGCCCAACAGCGAGGCGCTGCAAAAAGTGGCGAAAGAAGCGGAGCGCTGCCGCAGCATTGTTCAGGGATTGCTGGATTTTTCCCGGCAATCCAATCTGGAACGTCGCGAAACAGATATCCATCATCTGTTGGAGAGCACGCTCACGCTGATCACTCAACAGGCTCTATTTCAAAACGTCCGGATTCAACGTCTCCTGTCACCTGACACCCGCCATGTTTTTGTCGATCGAGTGCAGCTGCAGCAGGTGTTCCTCAATATATTCCTCAACGCCGCAGAGGCGATGAACGGGCATGGCCAGATCGTGTTGAAATCGGGCAACTGCGCTAAAAATGGTCGCGTCTACATCTCGGTTGAAGATGACGGCCCGGGTATGAGCAAGGCGATGCTCAACCATATTTTTGATCCTTTTTATACGACAAAACCGGTCGGGCAGGGCACGGGACTCGGTCTGGCCATCGCCTATGGCATCATTGAAAAGCATCAGGGTGAAATCAAAGTGGAGAGTCAAGTTGGCAAGGGGACAACCTTCACCGTCTATCTGCCGACTTGATACAAGAGCGAAAAGAATACGGTGGTGATATTTCATGGCAAAAAAAATTCTGCTGATTGATGACGATCCTGATTTCATCGAGATCAACAAAACGATTCTGGAATCAGGCGGCTATGTGACCGATACGGCCGGTTCATCCGCCGAAGCCTTGGCGAAAATTCGCGCGAACGAATATGATCTGGTCATCATCGATCTGATCATGGAAGAGCTGGATTCAGGATTTACGATAGCTTATAACATTCGCGATTCTGCCAGGACGCGCGACTGGCCCATTCTGATGCTGACATCCGTGCAGGAGAAAACCGGATTCTCATTCGATCTCGCCAAGGATCAGGCATGGATGAAAGTGGACGATTTCGCGGCCAAGCCGCTGCGCCCCGCAGAGCTCTTGCAGCGAATTGCAGCGCTGTTGCGCGAATAAAAGAGATGACGATAAAAAAAGGTGAAATACTCGTCATAGACGACGAAGAGGTCATCCGCTCAGGTTGCCAGCAGATATTGGAGATGAGCGGATATTCGGTCGCTGTCGCGGAGAATGGCCGCGTTGGTCTGGACAAGATCATTCAACATGACTATGACATCATATTGACCGACATCATGATGCCGGAGATGGATGGCATGGAGTTATTGGATGAGATCGGTCGACTGGGCAAAGAGCTTGTGGTCATTGTCATCACGGGCTATGCGACGCTCGACAATGCGATCACTGCCGGCCGCAAGGGAGCATACGACTATCTGCCAAAGCCGTTCAATCCCGACGAATTATTGGCAAAAATAGAGCGTGGCCTGGATTATCGCGCACATCTCCGCGAGGTGCAACTGCTGCGCCAGGATCGCGATCGCAACATGCTCGAATGCAGCAATGAGCGCGCGCGGACACTGACCATCATCAATTCCATGAGCGAGGGCGTCCTGGCCATCAATCGACAAGGCCAAATCGTGCTGATGAATCCGATGGCATCAAAGATCATGCGTTTGAGCGAAGAACGCGCTATCGGACGCACTGTCGATGAGATCGTGCGAAATCCGGATCTGAAGAAATCAATCGTGGCAAGTCTGCAGGAAGTTCAAGCCGAACTGAGCAGCACCCGACTTGAATTTGATACCGTTTACGGTCGCGCCATCGAAGCCAGTATCACGCCGATCATCGATGAAAACAAGGAGTGCATCGGCACAGTCGCCGTCCTGATTGATGTGACCGAAGATAAAAAGATCGAAAAAATGAAATCCGATTTCGTGAGCTATGTCGCGCACGAGCTCAAAGCGCCGCTGGGCGCCATCGAAGGATATCTAAACCTGATTCTCGATGGCATCACGGCGGACAAGCCGCAGACCGAACACGAGATGATCGAAAAAGCGCGCGATCGGGCGCACGGCCTCATCGCCCTCATCAATGATCTGCTCGATTTGTCTCGTACGGACCGAAAAAAATCGCTCAAGGAGATGCACGCGATCGATGTCGAGAAGGTCGTGCGCGAGGCCGTCGAGTTTTATCGAAATCGAGCTGAGGCCAGATCGCAGCATCTGACAGTGCAGGTTGACGGACAGATGCCTCTCATTCGCGCCAACGAGGAGGATCTGTTCAGATTATATGCCAATCTCATCAGCAATGCGATAAAATACACGCCGGAAAACGGTGATGTGAGAGTGGAAATCAAACGAACCAAATCGCATGTGCGCGTCGACGTCATTGACACCGGCATCGGCATATCCGGGGAAGCGCAAAAACACATCTTTGATGAATTTTACCGCGCACAGAACGCGGTGGATAAGAAAATCACCGGCACCGGGCTGGGACTATCCATCGCCAAAAAGATCGCCGAGGATCATCATGGCTATATCGACGTGACAAGTGAAGAGGGCGTCGGCTCAACCTTTCGAGTGACTTTGCCCATAATTCAAGACGAGTGATCGTTTTTCTTTTTCGATGGTCAGGAGTGAATCGATGCAAGTGAAAGAAATTGTCCATTCATTGGGTCTGCAGGTATTTAGCGGCGAAGAGAACCTCGAAAAAGAGGTGACGGGCGGGATCATTTCGGATATTCTCAGCGACGTAATGGCGCAAGCATCAAAAGGACGACTCTGGGTGACCAATCAGACACACGAAAACGTCGTCGCCATCGTCTTTTTCAAAAGCCTTGCCGCGGTCATCTTGCCGGGCGGTCTGCAGCCGGATGAAGAGGCGGCGACCAAAGCCAGAGAAAAAAAATTGCCCGTCCTGCTGACTAATCTCTCTGCCTTTGAAATTGTCGGCAAATTGTACGAAATCGGCATCGGCAAGAGCGATTGACGCTCAGTCTCGCTGCAAAAATCGGCAGCATCTCTCCCCATTTTCATCCGAAAAGTTATATGACGAACATAAAAATGAAAAAAAGTCTTGACATATGCATTTAAATTTGATAAAATAAATCATACTAGTAGCATATTAATTCATGAAAATAAAATATCATGCTCCATGATTGAGTGACAAGTGGACAGCCAGGATAGAATAAGGCGTTTACTGAACTATAAGAATCTCTTGTATCAATTGCAGAATCTCGGCTTTATCAAGGTGTTCAGTGATAATATCGCCGATGCGCTTGGCATTTCCGCCAGTCTGGTGCGCAAAGATTTCGCCATTTTCAACATTGCCGGGAGTCAAAAGGGCGGCTATCACATCCCGTCGATTCTGCTCAAGATCCACGACATCCTTGGCAAAAATGAGATTCAAAAAATCGTTCTCATCGGCGCCGGGCGATTGGGCAGCGCGCTGCTCAATTATGGTCAGATCCTTATAGATGAAGGCATAAAAATCGTCGCCGCTTTTGATATTGATCCTGGCAAGCTTGATGAAAAAGCCGCTGTTCCGATCTTGTCCATGAACAGCCTGGCGAACTTTATCAGTGAAAACGATATCCATTTTGCCATCGTCACAGTGCCGGAATCGTCCGCGCGACAAGTGATGGATATCTTGAAAGCTGCGAAAATTCAAGGCGTTTTAAATTTCACGTCACTCAAGGTTAAAAGCACTGATGCGACCATCATCAATAATGTGAATATCGAGCACGAACTGGCGCGACTCATCTATATGGTACGACAGAAGAACAGGGAACCAGATGACTAAGACACGCTGACGACTCTTCGCACGCTCTGCTGCAGACCCGATTTCGGCTACGGTGCTGAACGCTAACGATGGGAGTGAGAAATGTTGATCAAAGTAAAAGATTTGCATGCGTTTCTCCAAAAGGTAGTTTCGGATAATATCGATGGCATTACCGACGTCATTTTCCCCACCTCAGACGGCGCCGGACATTCAGTTTTTACGACTCTGGACAGCAATTCCGAGATCATCCTCGACTCTTATCGAACCGTCGATCCAGCCAAGATTTTATTCTATTTGACGCGCGAGCGCATGGCGCCCGATGAATTTTCGCCAAAGAAGCGACTTATTCTCGGCATCAAGGCATGTGATTTGAAAGCACTGGAGTTGATGGACCAGGCCTTGATCAACCAGGAGTTTGTTGATCCGGCTTATAAGCACTGGCGCGAAAGCAGCATCATCGTCACGACGGACTGCGGTGTCGCCGGCAAGACCTGTCACTGCAATCTGCTGGATGGGCATCCTTATGCTGAATCTGGTTTTGATCTCAACTTGTCGCGCCTCGATGACGCCTACATTATAACCGTCGGATCAGATAAGGGAAAGACAGTTCTCGATCTGATGAAAAATGAATTCCAGCTGATGGAGGCGCCTGCCCATATGCAAGACCAGGTCGATCAAAATCGTCGCGCTGTCGAAAAACAGCTCGAGGCGCAAAATGCGGCTTTTGTCAGATCAGACGCTTTTGATCGTTGGCGCACCGTTGCGCCGCAACTGTGGGCGGATGAATCCAGACAATGCATCGGCTGCGGTGCATGCACCCATATCTGTCCCACCTGCTATTGCCTGATCCTCAATGATGAAACGGATGAAAAGTTTATCAAGGAGCGGTCATACGACTCCTGTCAGTTGCACGGCTATGCGCGCGTGGCCGGTGGGGGTACGCCGCGGCCGGACATGAACAAGAGATTCCGAAATCGGTACCTCTGCAAATTCGATTACATGGTGCATAACTTTGGCAAAATCGGTTGTACGGGCTGCGGGCGCTGTACAGAAGCCTGTGCGGCGGAGATCGATTTTCGCCAGGTCGTGGTCAACGCGACTCACCAGCGTGCCGTCGCCTGACCTGTTCGCGCTGCCCTTCTCTGTTGGAAGGCTGATGCAATTCATAGACAGATCGTGAGCCATTCATAATGTGGAGATGAGACCATGTCCATCGCAGTGCAACCATCAAGACCCGAAAATCTAACAGTAAATCCCTATGAGGTCATTCCGGCATCGATTTATGATATTGTCGAGGAATCGTCACTCATCCGCACGCTTCGCCTTCGCCCGGCAAAGCCGATTCGGTTTCACACTGGACAATTCATCGAGCTCACCATCCCCGGCGTCGGCGAAGGGCCTTTCACACCCTCCTCGTCACATTTTATCACGGATGTGATGGACGTGACGATCATGAAGACGGGCTTTGTCACTGAATATGTCCATCGCGCCCGCATCAATGACACCGTCGGACTTCGCGGCCCGTTTGGCTCGCACTATCCCATCGAGAAATTTGCAGGCAAAGATCTGGTCATCCTCGGCGGCGGCTGTGGCCTGGCGCCGTTACGATCCTTGTTCACGACTCTTTTACACGAGGTCGACAAGTATAAAAGCATCACATTTTATGCCGGCGCCAAAACACCAAAGGATTGCATCTATAAGGATGAAGTGACGGAATGGCGCAAGTTTGCCAACGTTCGATTTTTACGGGCGGTCGATGTCGTACCACCAGGTGAAGAGTGGCACGAAGAAGTTGGCGTCGTCACGGTGCTGTTGCGCAAACTCGACATCGATCCGACCGATAATCCGGCCGTCGTCTGCGGTCCGCCGGTCATGATGAAATATGGCACCTTGGATCTGCTGAAATACGGCTATAAAGAAGAAAATATCTATCTGTCCATGGAAAAGAAAATGTACTGCGGCTTTGGGCAGTGTCGCCACTGCGTCATGGGACAATACTATGCCTGCAAAGATGGTCCCGTCTTCACCTACGCCCAGATCAAAGATGAGGAGGATATTTGGGAATGAAACGACTGTTCATCGATATTCCGGCGCTGCGGGCGGCAAATGGCGAT
>RQOI01000320.1 GCA_003854995.1 Candidatus Zhuqueibacterota bacterium | reverse complement strand
CCCAGGCGCTCAGCCAGCCCAGCGCCAAACCGGCCAACACATCGGCCGGCCAATGCACGCCGACGCCGATGCGCGACAAGCCGATCAACAATGCGGCCACTAGCAAGCCGAGCCGGCCCCACCAGTTTTTCAGGCCAAAGGCGATGACGCCGGCCACGGCGGCCGCCGTGGCTGTGTGGCCGGAGGGAAAGGAACGATGATGGTACTCCGGGCCAATGAGGTGAAAAGTCTCGGTCGGCAGCACGAACGGCGGTCGCGGCACATCCAGGCCCGACTTTAGGATGTGCAAAATGACGTTGAAGACGAGCGCGGCCCACACCATTGCCCAGACCGTGCGGGGCTGCTTGCGCAAAAAGGGGATCATGAACAGCGCCGCGATCAGCCCGTCACCCAGGATCGTCAAATTCACCCAGAGATTGCCGAGGTAGAGAGAAGTCGAATTGATGGCATAGAAAAGCGCCTCATTCAACTCGAGCAGATAGCAGGCCAGGAGCGAACCGAGGGCCGTCAGCGACGGCAACCAGAGGAGAGTTTTGCTGTGGTTCATATTAAAATGGCGCTCTGTATTTTTGCACCAGATGGTGACAGCGGGTGAAATAAAAGGTCTTGGCGTGCCTGCCGCCGCGCTGCACGGCGAGGGAATCTGTCGCGCCAAAACTGCTGAAATTTGCCGCAAAGGCGTCCGCCGGCGAGACGCGATAACGGTTGCTGTAGATGCAGATGGCGTCCCTGCCCTGCACGTCCACGCTTTTATCCCAGACGCCATAGCCGCGCGGATCGCCTTCATCAAAGCACAAGACCGCGTAGCGTCCGCTGGTCGCCAACTCGACCTGGCCGCTCAACAGCCACTTGTGAGTGAAGAGAAAGACGCTGTCCGGAGACAAGCTGTTCGTCGTCAGATAGCGATCGATCTCCTGCCAGCCGACCATATCAAGGGTCGCATCCATCTCCACATCGCGCGCCGAGATGCGGCCTTTTTCGGCCAGCTTGTCCAGGCGCAGAATGCCAAAGCGCGTATGCAAAAAAGCGATGGTGAGCAGAGCGACGAGCAAAAGCGACGAACCATAGACGAGCCACCTCACCCAGCGCCGCTGTCGGAAAGCGGGCTCGATCATCTCGGCCAATGGAATGGTCAGGACGATATAGCCGACCAGCGTCCAGTGCGGCAGGATGGGTCTGGACAGAGAGATGAGTGTAAAGAGCAGCACCGGCAAGACGCCAAAAAAGAGGTAGAAACGCTCCGTTTGCCCTCTCTTTTGAACAGCGCCCCTGATCACTCTGTAAAAGATGATCAGCATCGGGAAAAAGATCATGGGCGTCAGATAGCCGGCCTGGCCTCCCAGGGCTTGCGCAAACGAAGTGAAATTGATGCCCGAGCCGACGGCGCGCGCGCTCTGAAAGGTGAACGAGATCCAGTCGTGGCGCGCGTTCCAGATCAGCACCGGACTAAAGATCGCGAAAGCCAAAAGGCCATACAGATAAAAGCCGATGGAGAGCAGCTTTTTTCGATCGCAAAGCAGCACATAGAGCAGCAAAAAGAATCCCAGCAGAGCGCCGTGATACTTGGCCAGCATGGCGCCGCCGGTGGTCAGTCCCGCCAGCAGCCAGTCGGCGAGGCGCGCTTCTTTGAACAGAATGCGGTAAAAGGCGAACAGGGTCAGGATCCAAAAGAGGACCAATCCGGCATCCGGCAGGATAAAGATGCCGGCGAGCAGAAAAAATATCGGCGTGATATTGAACAGCAGCACGGCCCAGGTCGCTTTGCGCGCATCGACGAACTGTCGCGCCAGCTGGTAGAGCAGCAATCCCGTGATGCTGTAGAGGAGAACGCCGGCCAGGCGAATGGTAAAGGCTGAGACGAGTCCGGTCAGAGAGGGAAAATAGCCGGCCAGAAAGCCGACGACCGGCGGATGATCGAAATAGCTCAGACTGGGTCGCAGCGAATAGGCATAGTAATAGGCCTCATCAAAGCCGGGACCAAGACCGGCGGCCAGGAGCAGACGAAAGGCCAGAGAACAGAAAAAGATGATCCACACCGCTTTGGGGTATTTGAAGCGGAACTCGCCATAGGTCCACACCGAGTTGGCGAGAAAATTAAAGACGACGCCGCAGCCGATGCCGATCAGGTTGGCGAGCAGATAGGGCATGCCGAGCCACTCTTTCAAAAAGAGCAGGACAGTCATGTTGATGAACAGGGAGCTGAAGGCCGTGCTGGCGTTGTAGCGATAGAGGCGCGACAAAAGATGGCCCTCCCGCTTGTCGCGCCAGGTCCAGGCATCATTCAGCAGAAAGTTGGTGAGGATCGACAGCTCGATGGCGATGAACGAACAGAGATAGAACGGCAGAGTGGTGAACTCGGCCAGCAGCCACAGGACGCCATTATTGACAATGACGCCTGTACCGCCGACGAGGGCGAATTTCAGAAAGCGGTTTTTTTCATTTAATATATTCAAACGAGATGGACGTTTTTGGATTCAAAAGGAGAACACGAATTCACACGAATTATGCACGAATTTTCACGAATGAACGCCGCCTGTCAAACTTTGTGTGCGGCTGTGCCGAATAATCCAGGATAAGGGATTATCAACGCGCATCCGTTTAAAGTAATAAATTTTCCCGAAAGATGAAATAGCAGTTTATCAAATTCAGCAAGAGATCAGTTTCTGGTAAAAACGCAAAAGATAAACTTGGTGAGACCTTTGGCCGCAACCAAAAATATCCAAACCACCGATGGCACCGAGACCGCCGAGAAAAAAAAACATTGAAAAAAAGCTTATCACGATCACACCAGGCACTATTGTGGAAGAAAAGAATGTCTGTTTTTCCTTTGTGGAACTCGGCGATCTCGGTGGTTAGTAAAAGGTCAGTTACTGGTAAGGAAGATAAAACATCAACACCAAGTCACAAAAACACGAAGCGTCACCAAGAAAAACTCTTTTATTTTTGGAGTCTTTGTATCTGTGCGTTT
>RQOI01000319.1 GCA_003854995.1 Candidatus Zhuqueibacterota bacterium | reverse complement strand
CATGAACGGCTATGGCAGTCACACCTACAGTTTCATCAACGCCAAAAACGAGCGCTTTTGGGTGAAATTTCATTTCAAGACCCAGCAGGGCATTCAGTGCTTCACCCAGGCTGAGGGCGATGCGCTGGCCGGCAAGGATCCAGATTATCACACGCGCCAGCTGTTTGAGATGATCGAGGGCGGTGACCATCCGAAATGGACCTTTCATGTGCAGATCATGCCGGAGAAAGAAGCGGCAACCTATCGCTGGAATCCATTCGATCTCACTAAAGTCTGGCCGCACGGCGACTATCCGTTGATCGAGGTGGGTGTGCTGGAGCTGAACCGCAATCCGAAAAATTACTATGCAGAAGTCGAGCAGGCTGCCTTCTCGCCGGCCAACGTCGTTCCGGGCATCTCTTTCTCGCCCTGCAAAATGCTGCAAGCTCGCATCTTTGCCTATGCGGATGCGCACCGCTACCGATTGGGCGTAAATTTTGAGCAGCTGCCCATCAATCGTCCGCTTGTGGATGTGCACAACTATCAGCGCGATGGCCACATGCGTTTTGATGACAACGGCGGCGATTCTCCCAATTACGAGCCCAACAGCTTTGACGGCCCGGTGGAAGATCACGCTTTTGACGATCTGCCGCTCAAGATTTCCGGCGATGCGGATCGTTATGAGCAAAAACGCGGCGTGGACGATGATTATGTACAGCCCGGCGACCTCTTCCGTCTGATGCCGCCGGACGAGCAGCAGCGCACTATCCAGAACATCGTCAACAGCCTCGGCAAGACGCCGAAAGAGATCCAGCGCAAGATGGTGGAGCATTTCCGCCGCGCGGATATTAAGTATGGCGATGATGTCGCCAAGGGGCTGGGATTATAGACAAACGCGAACCGGAGCCTGGCGAAATGTCAGGCTCCTTTGTATGAACCGACGACACTTTCTACGAAATGCCGCACTGGCGGTGGCGGCTCTCGACCTCGACTGCCGGCGATCCGGGGAAAAAGGAGATATCCTCACCCTGTTGATTCGCCAGAACGATGCCCAGATTCCACGCCTGCTGCAAACGCAGCAGCTGGGTTATGGCCATCGATGGAGCGGCGGCGTATTTGACCGCTACGGAATTCACTCCTGCGGTCTGACCGCGGCTT
>RQOI01000318.1 GCA_003854995.1 Candidatus Zhuqueibacterota bacterium | reverse complement strand
TCTGTTGCACCTGACCTATTCCTGCTCGGACGGGACAATGAAGACGATCAAACACGCGATATTTAACGAAGAATGGCTTGATGACTGGCCGGAATAACCCACAAATTGAACCACAGAGGGCACTGAGGACACGGAGAAATAGATACAGCAAAAAACAAAACAGATGTAAAGTCATATGCCATATTTTATTCTCGCTCTATTCTTTTATTCGAATTTACTTATACCTTCTATCATTCTCTGCGAACCTCTGCGGTTCTTTGTGGCTTTGCGTTTAGCTTTTCGTAATTGTCAAATTGTTTGGTTGCGGCCCAATGCCGCAAAGTGCTCCGTGGTGAGTATTTCAGGTTAGAATTTCAAGTGAAAATTGCAAAGAAAGGATATGAGCCATGATTAAAACAGTCGTTTACGGATTCATCGCTATCAGCATACTGTTTTCCTGCGCGCAAAAAGAATCGCCAGTGCCTGAAACAGAGGCAGCCTGGATCTCGCTCTTCAACGGCGAGAATCTGGATGGCTGGTTCATCCGCGGCGATGCCAGATGGGAGGTCAGAGACAGCGTACTCACCGGCATCGATGGCATGGGCCACATTTACGCTGAACCGCAGCTCGCAGACCTCGAGGTCAAGGGCCTGTTTCGCGTCAGCGACAAGGGCAACAGCGGCCTTTACTTCCGCTGTCAGCCGCCAGAGGACGATCCGAATGGCTTTCCGCGCGGCTACGAGGCGCAGATTGATAACCATTCCGACGCCTTCACCGGCTGGCTGTGGAAACCCGGGACGCCGACGGCAAAAGCGAACGCGCTGATCACGCAGGATGACGAATGGTTTGCCCTGCGCGTCAGGGCAGTGGGTGATTTCATTCAGATCTGGGTGAATGATTCGCTCATGACCGAGCACCACGATGCCGAGTATCAGCGTGGTCACTTTGCCATTCAGGGTCATAATGAGGGCATGATGATTGAGGCCAGGGAGCTTTATTACAGAGACTTGAGCCAACCGAGCTCTGCTGAGTAGTCCCATGTATCAAGGTTCGAGGAGTAGAAGATGAAGATTCTGGTCGCTTTTGTCATAGCGTTGTCCGTCCATTGCAGCGGAGGCTATCAAAATGAAAAGGTGGGCGCCTGGATGACCGACTGGCTCGTCTGCGGACCGTTTCCGCTGCAGGTTGTGGCGGAATCAGATTTTCAGTTCGAGCATCTGCCGGGTTTTGAGATTGATTTTTTGCAGTCGATCGGCGGCGAAAGGTCGCAGGAGATAGAAGAAGGCGCGGCGTTCACTTATAATGGCCAGGAATACAGATGGCGCGCGTATTCTGCGCCGGATTCGATCGTGGATTTGGATGTTGCCGTCGCAACTCGCTCGCACGTAGCGGCTTATGCGTTCAGAGAATTTTATGCGTCAGCAGAGACGATCGGCGTGCTC
>RQOI01000001.1 GCA_003854995.1 Candidatus Zhuqueibacterota bacterium | reverse complement strand
GAGCCGACCACTATTGGCGTCAGCACGTGGCAGCGCTCATCGGATGTGTCATTGCCACCGCGAATAAAGACCAGCCCGAACTATGAGGTGGCCCGCATGGCGCGGATCGAAGGCCGAAAGAATGGCTATTCTGAAATGATCCTGCTGAATCAGTGGGGAAGAGTGGCCGAAGCGACGGGATCCGGCGTACTGATGGTCAGAAATGGCCAGGTGATCACCACGCCGGCGACCGAAGGCCGACTCGAGAGCATCACGGTCGAGATCGTCGGACAGATTTGCCGATCGCTCGGCATCGATTACATCGAGCGACCGATCGACCGAACCGAACTCTATATTGCCGACGAACTCTGTCTGGCGGGCACCCTGGCCGAGCTCGTGCCGGTTCAGCGCATCGATGAGTACGAGATGCCGGTCGAGTCCCCGATTCTCAGCCAGGTGCGAGATTGCTTCTTCGATGCTGTCCGGGGCGTTCAGCCGCATCCGGCCGTCGACCTGTCGATCGTCAGATAGGACCGAGATGATGAATGCGCACCCCCTCATCAGCGTCGGCATGCCGGTCTATAACGGCGAGCGATATCTCAGCCAGGCCATAGACTCCATCCTGGCGCAAAGCTTTGCGGATTTTACGCTGATCATCTCCGATAATGCATCCATCGATCGGACGCAGGCGATATGCCAGGATTATGCGAATCGAGATAGCCGAATAAGATATATTCGACAGCCGAAAAACTTGGGCGGCCCGCGCAACTGGAACTATCTGTTCAGCTGCTCACAAAGCCCCTATTTCAAGTGGGCCTCGGCAAACGATCTGTGTCATCCGGACTTTCTGTCCGGCTGCAAAAAGATATTGGACGAAAGACACGATGTGGTCCTCTGTTATCCTCGGACAAAATTCATCGACGAAAATGGCCAGGTCAGCAAAGAATATCAGGACGTGCTGGATATCCAGGATGAAAATTCGACGGACAGGTTCATCAGGCTTCTGATGACGATGAAACTCAATAATGCGGAGAGCGGCCTGATGCGCGCAAGCGCATTGCGCAAAACAGCGTTGGAAGGCATACATCAGGGCGGCGACATCAATCTGATGGCCGAACTGATCCTGTATGGCAAGTTTTACGAATTGCCTGAATACTACTATTATCGCAGAATGTCGCCCGATTCGGCAACTCTCAATAAGAGTAAAGAAGAGATCAGACAATTCAATAATCCAAACTCCGGCAAGATAGACCTCTCCACGTTCAAATATCATTTTGCTTTTTTCAGAGCTGTGCACAACGCCTCACTGCAACTGTCTGAAAAGATGCGGCTCTATCGCTTTTTAACCAAGGAAGTCTATTGGAGTTTGCGCTAGTTTGCGCGGAATAAAATTCGCGATCAAATCGGTAAAAGATCGTAGATTTCTCAATGAACGGTTGGGGTAGTAGGATGAAAAAAGAGTTATCTGTCAAGTGGTTCGATGTGTGGCATTCGGCCCTGGACGAGGCGCTTGCCGTGCTGCCTGAAATGGACGGCTGCCCGAATGAATTATTCAAATCGCTGGCGCAGAACGGCCTGGGCGTCACGAAAAGGGTGGCGCTCGTGACCAAAAAGGATGTGCCAGTCGCGGTGGTCGGCGTCAAGAAAAGAGCTGACAGCTGGGCGCCGGTGACGCACTATCTGGTGCCGGGCTGCCTTTTCCCGATGAATGAGGCCTATCTGGGATCGATTTTGGATGCCCTTGATATCAACCTGTGGGTTTCCTGGTGGAGAAATAAAACTCCTATTCCCACGTTTCGAAATCTGCGCAAGGTCGAAACCATTCCGACCTACAGGCTTGATCTCACCGGCGACTATGAGAGCCAATGGACAAAGAAGCAGAGAAAAAACGTGCGCGCTGCCCTCAATCGTTGTCAAGAGTTCAATTTCGTCGTCGATCCACCCAAAAGCGCTGAGTGGGTTATAAAAAATTGCAATAGAAAGTGGAGCGAGGATCCTGACGCCCTGGATCGTAATTTGTCCGATCAATTGATCACTGCGAACTATCTGCAAAAAATAAATCGACTTCACGCGCCCATACTGATGGATAAGGGTGAATTCATCGCGGGTTCGACATTGATTGTGCATGATGACGACCTTGTAGGCACGTTTATTTATCGAATGCCTGACTATGACAAATATGGCATTGGCAGCTGTTTGATGGTGCTCATCTTTTCTTGGGCAAAGAATGCGGGATTCAATGGCGTCGACATAGGAGGGGATTATTCGGATTATAAACAACATTGGGCGCCCCAGGACGGCGAAAAGACGAACATCAATGTCTGTCCAACCCGTCTGATGCTGTCAAAAAGGGTGCGATCCGCCCTCGATCGGGTCGAAAAGAAAACGAAATTGACATTGGGACTCCATGAAGAAGCATGATATCTGATCTCAAAAATATATTGAAACACGGCTCCATCTACTCTCTTGGCAATATCCTGAGCAAATTGATCGGGTTTGTCATGATACCCGTGTACACCTCTTATTTGACGCCGGCCGACTATGGCATACTGGAGCTGTTGACCCTGGTGTCATCGGTGCTGGCCACGGTGCTGGCGCTGCGGATCAGCTCGGGATTGGCGCGCTATTATTTCATCTACAAATCGGAGAAAGAAAAGCAGCAGCTCGTCTCGACATCGCTCAATTTTGTCGCCATCCTTTCCATCGTCGCCGGGATTTTGCTTTCCTCACAGGGCAACTTTTTTTCCAAGCTCGTCTTTTCCAAGACCGATTATACTTTCTATTTCATCCTGATTTTTATCTCACTGGCTTTTGAGTTGGCCACGGCAATCGGCTACGCCTATGTGCGAATCCTGGAAAAGTCGGTCATCTTTATCACCATATCCCTCATACAGTTGCTCCTTGGCCTGGGATTCAATATCTATTTCATCGTCGTGTTAAAGTGGGGTGTCAGCGGCATTTTGTATAGCATGATTATATCAAACGGGATCGCCTGCATCGTTCTTTCGCTGTACACCTATGCTCGTGTAAAATTTTATTTTAACGTCGAGATGCTCAAAAAGCTCTTTTTTTTCAGCCTGCCGCTGGTGCCGGCCGGCATTTTGATTTTCGTCTTGAACATGGGTGACAGGTTCATCATGAACCGACTGCTGGACCTGGGGGATGTCGGCATTTACGCCCTGGGCTACAAGTTCGGCATGCTGCTCAGCACCTTCATCGGCGCGCCGTTTGCCTCGATCTGGGCGCCCAAACGGGTTGAGATTTATGAGGACCGTTTGAATCGAGATGACATTTTCCCGCGCGTGTTCAAATACTTTACTCTGGTGCTGGTGGTGACGGGCTTGGCCATCTCGGTGTTGATCCAGGATATTGTCAAGGTTGTGGCGGCGCCCGATTTTTGGTCGGCCTACCGCGTCGTCCCACTCGTGATTTTGGGCTATACTTTTTATAATATGTATAATTTTGTCGATATCGGTTTTTACGTCCATAACAAGACCTATTATTATATGATCATCAATGCTGTCGCCGCGTTCGTGAATGTCGGGCTCAATTTCCTGTTGATCCCCCTCTGGGGCGTCATGGGCGCTGCAGCGGTGACGGCCATCTCGTTTGCCGTATGCCCCTTGCTGGCGTATTTGATTTCGCAGCGGTACTATCGTCTCAAATATGACCTGGTCGCTTTGCTCAAGTTGTTCAGCCTGAGTCTCCTGGTCTATTTTGTCACCACAGTCGTCAATTTCGAAAGCTTTTATGCGAGTGTGGCGGTCAAATGCCTTATTCTCCTGACGCTGCCGTTTGTTCTCTATATTACTGGATATTTTGACGCAAAGGAGCTTTCCTATCTAGGCCATTATTTGCGCAAGTTTACTTTGATAAACAGGTCGTAGGCACTTTACCACTCTGTCATTTTTCACGCTTCGCGCTGCCAATCATTATGATTTTTCTCTCAAATCATGCAATGGAGAATATGACGCACATGTCTCTCGATTATAAATTAAAAGCGATCAGTGAAACCGAGTTTGCATCACTGCAGACAGAGTGGAATAAATTATTGCTGCAGTCCTGCTCGCGCTCTTTTTTTCTCAAATGGGAATGGCTTTACTCCTATTGGTTGAGCATCAAAAGTGATGATAATAAGCTTGTCATTTTAGCAGTTAAAGATGACGTGGATCTGGTCGCAATAGCCCCATTTTATGCAGTTCGGCGGTCATGTCTGGGAATTCCGATATGGAAGATAAAATTTCTCGGTGAAGATGTTGCGAGCGATTATCTCGATTTCATCGTCAAGCCCGGGCACGAAGACAAATGCGTGCAGCTCTTTCTTGATGAATTCGCCAACATGGCATTTTCGACCATCGCGCTGTCCGGCTTTTCCCGCGACTCGATTCTACATCGATACGGCTTTCCTGAATTGGCAAAACGGCGTTGGCATTTTCTGGCCTCCATTGCCAACAAGTGCCCGGAAATTGCCCTGCCCCGCAGTGAAAATGAACTCATTGGCCAATTGAGCTCTAACACTCGCTACAACCTGAAGCGAAGAGAAAAGCAGTTGCGCAAGGAATACAGTCGTGTCGAATTCAGCATTGTCGAATTCAACAAGAACGATGAATTGGTCGACACCCTGTTTCGGCTGCATGCAGCGCGATGGGACAGTATGGAGCACAGAGCGAGCACATTCAATAACGATTTTCGCAGAGATTTTCATCGCAACTTAAACGCCGTGGCAGGTAGCGATGATGGTTTTTTTGCGCTCGCGCAGGTGGATGACAAGATCGTCTCCATCATTCTCGTCTTTCATTTTCGCGGCCACTATTTTTTTTATCAAAATGGATGGGATCCACAATTTTCTAAATTTAGCATCGGCATTGTGCATCTTTTTTACGTAGTTTTATACTGCATCTCGAGAAACGGCGATACCTTTAGCATGCTTCGAGGAGAAGAGTCCTACAAGTTCAAGTTCGCCAACGCGGCGACGACGCTCCACTCCATTGTGATCTTTGAGCATGGTCTTGTGGGAAAAGCAGCCTATTGGACTGCTCGAATGTGGCGCTCAGCCAAAATGATCGGCAAGGCAATGATCAAAAAAAAGCCATCTGTTGCGGAACAGATGAAAAAACAAGATTAGGCGGCATAGCCAAGTGGTAAGGCTGCGGCTCGCAAAGCCGTATGGACTGGTTCGACTCCAGTTGCCGCCTCTATTCTAACAGCAGAAAAATCATCATGCACACAATTAGAGTACTCGACGCCATCGGCAACACGCCGATGGTGAAGCTGCAGAGCAGTTCCGTACACAATATTTTTGCCAAGGCAGAATTTCTGAATCCTGGTGGCAGCATCAAGGACAGAGTCGCCAAATACCTGATCGAAGGGGCGGAACGGGATGGGATGTTGACAAAGGACTCTATCATTGCCGAACCAAGCTCGGGGAACACTGGAATCGGCCTGGCTCTGGTAGGCGTCCAAAAGGGCTATCGCGTCATCATCGTGATGCCGGAAAACATGAGTGAGGAGAGAAAAAAGATCATCCGGGCTTTTGGCGGTGAAATCATCCATACGCCCACTAAAGACAATATGCAGGGCAGCATCAACAAGATCAAAGAGCTGCAAGAAACGGACAGCTCTATTTTTGTGCCGCAACAGTTTGAAAATCCAAGAAACCCGGAGATCCATTACTTGACGACCGCGCGGGAAATCTGGACGCAACTGGACGGGCGCATCGACGCGTTTGTCGCCGGCGTGGGCAGTGGCGGCACCATTGGAGGAGTTGGCAGATTTCTGAAGGAGCAAAATCCCGACATCAAGGTCATCGCCGTGGAGCCTGAAAATTGCGCTGCACTTCTCGGTCGGGAGCCTGGCCTGCATCAAATTCAGGGCATCGGAGACGGCTTCATTCCGTCGGTGCTGGATGTTTCTTTGATCGATGATGTGATCACGGTTACGGATGACGATGCGATCAGGACCACAAGAATGTTGGCAAAAAAAGAAGGATTGCTGGTCGGCACCTCGTCGGGGGCTAACGTATGGGCGGCGAAAAAACTGGCACGTTCTGATAAAAATATCGTCACTGTGTTGGTGGACCGGGCGGAGAGATATTTCAGCACCAGCCTGCTTTGAAGGGATTCGGATGAAAATAGAGATTCGAGAAATTACCGATCTGCAACAGCTCATGGACTATCGAGATATTTGGAATGAGCTGAACAGTGAATGCCGCACCGGCTCAGCGTTTACCTCTTTTGAATGGACGACCAGCTGGTATCAATGGTACTCATTTTCGGGTACGCCGCTTGTTTTTTTCATCTATCATGATGAAAAGCCCGTCGGTTTCGTCCCTCTTTATGTCTGGCGAGGAACGCTTGGAAAAATCGCGGTCAAGAGGATCGATTTTGCCGGCTATAACTTTGGCGTCGGCACTTTCATCGTGTCAGAGCAGGTGCAGGAGGTTGTGCCAGCGCTGATGGATTATATCACAAAGCGATTGCACCATAAATGGGATGTCATTGCCTTGAAGGGTATCCCAAAGGCAGCGGAGCAATTCTCAGTCTTGAGTGAATGGCTGAGGACGGGCAAGAATCAGTACATGCTCGAGCCCTATCAGATTCCGATCATCAAATTGCAGGGCACCTGGGACGATTATTTGAAAAGATTTGGCCAAAAACTGCGACATACTTTTAACAATAAACGAAATCAGGCGCAAAAACTCTATTCCGTCGAGTTCACGCGTCTCAAAACGATTGCTGAGGATGAATTAGAATCATATATGGACATGATCGTCGGCATTGCCAGCAAAAGCTGGAAGAGTGGTGCGGACTCGGCCATCAGCTCGAATGCGCATGTTGAAGGATTTTATCGTCAGATCGCGCATGAATTCAATCGCAAAGGTGAACTTGACCTGGCACTGCTCCATTTTGATGGCAAGCCTGTCGCCTATCTGTTTGGCCTGACAGTGGGAAATAACTATTACGCCATTGATACCGCCTATCTGGAAGAGTTTGGCAAGAATTCGCCCGGCAATCTGGTGAATCTGATGCTCATTCGGGATTTATTTGATGAGCATCGAGAATTATATGTGAACGATGGCTATGATCCGTATAAAAATCGATTCATTGCCGATTCCCAGGATGCGTCCCTCATCTTTATTTTTTCGGGCACCTGGCGGGCGAGAACTGCCTATATGGTCAAATCAAAGCTGCTGCCATTTTTGGCCGGGTTGAAGGAAAGAACGCCTGACATCCGGCTTTCTACTGCGAGGAAGCGTGCATGAAGGACAATTTCAGAATTGCGCATGTGTTGAATTACTTGGGGATCGGCGGGCTGGAACTCGGCGTTCTTCGGCAGTCCATTTTGCTCAGCAAGCAGGGATTTGAGGTCACCATCATCTGTTTCAAATGTCACGAGGATTTTTTACCCGCCATACCCGATAATATCAAAATAGTAAAGCTCGATCGCAGAGCCGGCTTTGACTGCAGACTCATCTTTCGTTTGCGTTCGATACTGAAAAAACAAGATTATCATATTCTGCATTCTCATAATTGGGGCACATTCTTATACTCGGTTTTGGCCGCCAAGCTGGCTGGCGTCCCGGTCGTGATTCATGGCGAGCACGGCAGAGAGAGCGAAGAGATCCTTTTCAGCAAAAAACGGGTGCTCATGAACAAGATGCTTTTTGCTCTCTGTGACAGGATGACGACCGTGTCAAAAGACATCGCAGAAGACTGGAAAAAGCAGAATGTCCTGTCGCCGTGGAGGATCGCCGCAATTGAAAACGGGATCGATTTGAGTTCATTCCGGCTCGATGTCAGTAAAACCGAGTGCCGCATGACTATCGGGCTGCCCATGGACAAGATCATCATCGGCACGGTCGTGGGCTTGATCCGGCCGGTGAAAGACTTGAAGACTCTCATCCTGGCCTTCCATTCACTGATGCGGCAGCATCCTCATCTTCATCTGGCAATGGTCGGTTATGGCGACGACATTGAATCGCTGCAGCTGTTTGCGGCCAAACTCGGCGTCAAGGAGCACGTCACTTTTCTGGGCAAGCGAAAGGATATACAGTGCGTCCTGCAGGCTATGGATATTTACGTCAATTCATCTCTCTACGAGGGCATGAGCAACACACTGCTCGAAGCTATGGCCATGGCAAAGCCCGTTGTCGCCACTCGAGTCGGCGGAACCCCCTATATCATTGAAGATGGCTGGAACGGCTTGCTCGTGCCCTGCAAGTCGCCGGAAAAACTGGCACATGCGATTGATCTTTTGTTGAATGATGAAAAGCTGGCGGCCCAGCTCGGCGCAAACGGACGCCAGGCCATCGAGAGCCGGCATAACGTCCGCCAGACTATATATGCCTATGCCCATCTCTACAGCTCGTCTTATTCCCACTCTTTGAAAAAGGAAAGCCTGCTGAAGGCAAAGGCGAAAAATGTCGCACTGCAGGCGGTCTGCCCATTCGTCCATAGCAGAAAGCAGCGCATCAAACCGGGTTTGCACGTTCTGACATCGCATCAGGTGGTCCCGTTTGATCGCTGGTTTCAGGTCCTGCAGCCAAGCCAGGCCATTCCGCGCGAGACCTTCGAGAGAGAGGTGCTGTTCCTGCTGGAAAATGCCAGGCCCATTGGCGCTGAAGAAATGGCCGATCGCCTCGGCAGTCGCTATGGCTTTGATGAGCCTCTCTTTTCCATCACTTTTGACGATGGCTATAAGGATGTAGTCGACTATGCGTTTCCGTTTTTGCGCGATCAGCGCGTGCCTTTTTTCATCTTTCTGGTGGCCAAACCATTTATCGAGCGCCAGGGCATCTGGTGCAACGATGTTTTCAAATATGTGCATGCGCTGTTCCATCAGGATGCTGAAGGATGGATGGATTTCAGCAAAAGCTATGAATGGTTCTTTTCAAAGAATGGTTATGCGCATAGCCTTGATATCAACGGCCTTTTGAAGCAGCTGTTCCGCGATCTCAACCTCAAGGACGCCGATTTTCGCGACCGGGTGGTCGATGATCTGCGGCGGCGAACCAATGGTTTGATCATATCCGACGATATGAAATTGGCGACGCCTGAAGAGATGCAAATCATGCTCAATAGCGGTCTGCTGACGGTCGGTTCGCATTCAATGCAGCACCTTTATCTGGATTGCCTGCAGCCAAAAGAGCTTGAATATGAGGTTGTCAATTCGAAAGATCTGATAGAAGAGACGCTCAATATTCAAGTGACATCGCTCGCCTATCCCTGGGGACGATTCAATGATGCGTGCCAGGAGTTGAGCAAGCGGGTCGGATACCATGTGGCTTTTACGACAATCGAAGGCTCGAACCACGAAAATGCCAATCCCTATGCGCTGAAGAGAAAAGACGCCGGCTATCTCACGCAGGATCTTGTATTCTCGCGGCCAAAAGCGCTCATAGAGATGAATGGCCTAGCGGATATTTTGCATCGATAGGGCGAGAAACGCATGTGCGGAATCTATGGCTTTACCTCCATCGGCAAGGATGAATATGAGTGCCGAACTCTGCTCGACCGAATGGGAGAATTGCTCAGACATCGTGGACCCGATGGCTCTGGCGCCTACGTTGATGAGCATATGGCACTCGGACATCGACGCCTGAGCATCATCGACCTGAACACCGGCGCACAACCCATGCAGGACTGGCTGGGACGCTATGTCGTCTCTTTTAATGGCGAAATTTATAACTTTCAGGAATTGCGGGCGCAGCTGCAGAGCGAGGGATTTCGATTCACAACCCGGTCCGATACAGAGGTCATTCTGGCCGCCTATGCGAAATACGGGCAAGAGTGCGTGCGGCATTTTCAGGGCATGTTTGCGTTTGCCATTTGGGACAAGCGCCAGCGGCAGCTCCTGCTCGCCCGCGACCGGGTTGGTAAAAAGCCGCTCTATTATTATCACGATGGCGACCGCTTTGTCTTTGCCTCTGAGATCAAAGCTATCCTGGCAATGGACAGCGTGGCGCGCGAATTGGATTTGGCCGCCCTCAACGACTATCTGACCTTCGGCTACATCTCGGCGCCGATGACCATTTTCAAAAATATTCGCAAGCTGGGCGAGGCGCACACGTTGCTCTACAAAGAAAATAGATGTCACGAAAGTGCCTATTGGACCCTGCCCGAACCCGGCTCGAACGGGGAGTCAGAGG
>RQOI01000317.1 GCA_003854995.1 Candidatus Zhuqueibacterota bacterium | reverse complement strand
TTTAAAGCAAATTTCATTTCAATTCTAAATTTTTATCATTGCAGCTGAATAAGCTTTTTCAAACGCACAGATACAAAGACTCCAAAATATAAGAGTTTTTCTTGGTGACGCTTTGTGTTTTTGTGACTTGGTGTTGATGTTTTATCTTCCTTACCAGTAACTGACCTTTTACAAATTTGCCGCAACAGCGGCAAAAAAAAAGCCCTTGGCCAATGATCTCGCTAATCGAGCTCGCCCTCGTCGGCTCGCCAGATCCATCCCTGATTCACCACTCCGTATACGGCGCCCGGCAATTCCATACCATCATACGGCGCATTTTTAGATTTTGATTTCGATTGATTCACATGATAGACGAAGCTTTTGCCAGGATTGAAAATGGTGAGATTCGCCGGCTCACCACTTTTTATCTGCGGAACCGGGATGCGAAGCAGCTCGCGCGGCGTCACAATCATTTTCGTCAACGCCGCCTCGAGCGACAGTAATCCGCGATTGACAACCTGCTGCAGGATGATGCCAAGCATAGTCTCAAGGCCGATGATGCCAAAAGGAGCGGCGTTGAATTCAACATCCTTCTCTTCAATGCTATGCGGCGCATGATCCGAAGCAAAGACATCGATGACGCCTTCCTTGATGGCTTGCTCCAAAACAGCAATATCCTCTTTAGTGCGAAGCGGCGGATTCATCTTCAGGTTGGTGTCAAAAGACCTTAAATCAGCGTCGGTGAAGAGCAGATGATGCGGTGTGACTTCGCAGCTGATGTAAAGGCCATCCTCCTTTGCCCGACGAACGAGCTCAACGCCTTCCTTGACAGACAGGTGGGCGATGTGAATCCGTGCACCGGTCAACCTGGCCAGCTCGATATCGCGGCTGATGTGGATGGACTCAGCAGCGTTCGGAATGCCCGGGATGCCAAGCCTGGTGGACATGATTCCTTCGTTCATGTGGCCGCCATGCGAGAGATTGAGATCTTGGCAATGATCTATCAAAAGGGCATCGTACATACTTGCGTATTCCATCGCATGGCGCATGACAGACGCATCAACGACCGGATTGCCATCATCGGAAAAGGCGACGGCGCCGGATCGCACCAGCTCGGCCATTTCGGTGATCTCTTTGCCTTGCCTACCCTTGGTGATCGCGGCGATTGGAAAGACATCGACGAGCTCATTCTCGGCTTTTTTTCTGATGAAACGCACCACTTCCTGTGTGTCAATGGCCGGCGTCGTGTTCGGCATGCAGGCGACAGCGGTGAATCCACCTGCCATGGCCGCGGCGCATCCGGTCGCAATTGTCTCCGCATCCTCGCGGCCAGGTTCACGCAAATGCACGTGCATATCCATTAGCCCAGGCACGACGAGATGGCCCGTGATGTCATGAACATCACCCTGAAAGCCTTTTTCATCGACCTTGCCGATGCGGTCAATCTTGCCATTCGCCAGAACAATGTCGAGCGCACTCGTTTCGCCGGATGAGAGATTTAATATTTCTCCACCGGCGAGCAAAACGTTATCTGCTTTTTCTTTGTGCATGTCCATCTCTTATGGATTTCATTAAAATAAACTGGGCAGCCGGATCATTCGTTCGCTGTATCCATGCCGCTCAGCAGCACGAGTACGGCCATGCGAACAGCGACGCCGTTCGTCACCTGCTCCAGGATGATGGAGGCGTCCGAGTCAGCGACATCACTGTCCATCTCCACGCCTCGGTTGATGGGACCTGGGTGCATGATGATCAGCTCTTTTTTGGCGCGCTCTACCCGTTCTCGCGTGATGCCAAATTCGGCATGATACTCGCGGATGGACGGGAACAAGCCCTTTTCCTGTCGTTCGTGCTGAATGCGCAGGACATTCAGGGCATCAGCCCATTGCATCGCCTCATCCACACTATAGCTGACATTCGCCCCAAATTCTGTCATCCCCGGCGGGATCAGCGTCCTGGGCCCGCAGACCATCACCTCAGCGCCCATGGTTAAAAGTCCCCGAATATTTGATCCCGCCACTCTGCTGTGCATCACATCACCAATGATGGCCACCTTTTTCCCGGCCAGCTGACCCCATTTTTCTCGCAATGTCATCATATCCAGAAGCGCCTGAGTCGGATGCTCATGTTGACCGTCACCCGCGTTGATGATGTTTGCGTCCGTACACTGGGTTAAAAAGTAGGGCACACCGGCGGCCGAATGACGGACGACGATCATGTTTATTTTCATCGCTTCAATATTGCGCACCGTATCCTTGAGCGTCTCACCCTTTTTGACCGAGCTGGTGGAGGTCGAAAAGTTCACCGTGTCGGCGGACAATCTCTTTTCGGCAAGCTCGAATGAAATTCGCGTGCGAGTGGACGCTTCGAAAAACAGATTCACAACCGTTATGCCGCGCAAAGTGGGCACTTTGGGAATAGGACGATCGAATATTGTCTTTATATTTTCCGCGGTGTTCAGAATCGTCGTGATATCCGCAGCTGGCACGCCCTCCAAACCGAGCAAATGAGAGCTCGATAATGCCATCGGTCAAACCTCCTCAGACGCTTCAACTAACAGTACACACTCATCGTTATCGACTTCACTGAGCAAAACTCTGACTTCTTCGCCAATCGATGTCGGCATAGCTTTTCCCACATAATCGGGCTGTATGGGCAATTCCCGATGGCCGCGATCGACCAGTACTGCCAGCTGAATGGTCGCGGGCCGGCCGATATCCATCAGCGCATCGAGGGCGGCGCGAGATGTCCGTCCGGTATACATGACATCATCCACCAGTATGAGATTCATATCGTCAATGTTAAAAGAGATCTCGGTCGCGCGCACAGCAGGCTGTTTCAACCGCATGCGAAAATCATCGCGATAGAGCGTTATATCGAGTATGCCGAAAGGCACCTGCTTGTTCTCAATGATCTCAATCTGCTTCACCAGACGCTCGGCAATGGTCACTCCGCGAGTCCTGATGCCAATGATGGCCAAATTCGTGGCGCCGGAGTTCCGCTCAATGATCTCGTGCGCCAACCGTGTGATCGTACGGTGCAGACCGTTTTTATCGATGACGATCGCCTTTATTTTGAATTCCATGCGAAAATCCTTTTGGGTTGGCAAAAAAAAGCCTTCCGACTATGCCAGAAGGTCCCGTCTCTCCTCATCCGTAAATGTTAAATAAATTGCGCATGAGAAGCAAGTGTTTTTTGGCAGGTGAAACAGCTTGATTTTTATGACAAGAATTATTAGAATGATACAGTTGCTGCAAAATCCAAAAGGACATTGATGATACCCTATGGCAAAATGTTCAGGGTCGGCGAGGTGATTCTCGTCTATATCGAAAACGAACCCGTTTTCTTTGCCCGGGTCGAAAAGATCGAGCCTGATCATAAAAAAAACTGGTGGCAGATGTCCTTTTTAATTCTCACCGTCCCGCTAAAGTCCATGACATGGATTCTCGATGACGAACAGATGCGCGGTCAGCCTTTCACGATGAACAGCATTCCCATGCAGATCAAAAAGGTAGAATCCCCTGATGCTGATTTTCGTGATCCGGAAACGAGAGTGGCAGAGGAGAGCGAGCGCAAGGAAAGTGGCGGAAACATCATCTCCATGTTCGAGGAAGATTAACAAAGCCTCTTTTTTCGTGAGAGGCTTTGCCATTTCATTTGACCATCAACATCTTGAGCGAACTTTTAAAACTGTGCTCCGCCGCCGCAACGGAGAGGAGGGCCACATAAATGCCGGTCGGCGCTGCGCCTCCATTGGACAGGCGTCCGTTCCAGACGGCCGAATGCGAGCCGGCTGATTGCATGGTGTTCAAAAGCCCGTATATTCTTTCGCCGTGCAAATTCACAATGGACAACTCGACGTGCGCCCGACAGGGAAGAGTGTAAGAAATCGTGGTGCCTGAATTGAAGGGATTGGGGTAATTTCTCATCAAGCCATACGCCTGCGGATTTTGCGCTGACGACGGAGCGTCAATACCAGTCTCGCCCGTGAAATGCGACACGCCGTTGTCCGTGGCAATCCACAAAGAGCCATCCCGATCAACCGCAAGATCAAAAATGTTGTTGCTGACCAGGCCGTCCGCGACGGTTAAGTTTGTAAAGTCATCCACCTCGATGCCCCATTCGCCGTACTTGTAGGTGAATTTCGACAAGCCGTTGCTCGTGCCAATCCACATCACCCTTTCATCCGCGCGCACAATAGCCTGAACAAAACTGTGAACGAGTCCATCGTCAACGGTGAAAAACTCCCAGCCGGCCTTGGTCTCGGTTGTGTCGTGATAGCCGAATCCCGTATCCGTGCCAAACCACTGCGATCCGTCAGCGTCCATAAATGCGGCGTAGACATTGGGGGACCACAAGCCGCTCCATTCGGAGCTGTACGGGGAGGGCGCAGTGATGGCGTCTACATCTGTCAGACTGGTGCGCAATCGCGCCACGCCATTGTTTTCGACGACGCCGTTCTTTGTGCCGAAATATTTCCAGCCGCTATCCGGGTCCACTCCGATGCAGGTGACATCGGTCCATGCCAAAACGGGATTGGTCGTCAGGTCAAATGAACGCCAGCCCGAAGAACTGAATCGAGAAGCGCCTTTGAAAGTGCCAAACCATTGTTCGTGTCGGAGCGGATCGACAGCCACTGATGTCAGGTGGTTGTCAATGATGCCCGTGTTATCCGTGCGATATGGCGTCGCCATTGTCACGGCGTCGATGGAGGGGATGGAGATGACAGAAGCGCCATTCGCGGTGGCGATCCATAATTCCGGTCCATACGACGATTCTTCAAAAGCGATATCATTGATATCATTATCGGCCAGGGTTTGCTTGTTCTCATCCTTCACATGGGTGACCCATTTGGCGCCATCATACGCCGAGAGGCCTTTATCCGTGCCGAACCACTTGTTGCCGCTCGGATCGACCACAACTACTTTGACCATATTGCTTGCGAGGCCACTGTTTTCTGCAGTAAAATTGGTCCAATCGGTCGCATAGAGGACAAACGAGCTAAAGAAGAGGATTGAAATGCAAGAGAATGTTTTCATTGGGGGATTAACTCCTGGTATCGTCGACAGCACAAATTTAGAATTCCATTAAAAAACGTAAAACAATCTGATTTCGCAAGTAAAAGAATGTAAAGTCTACATCGCAGTCGCCAAAAAAGTCGGAACCTCTTTGTCGCACGAAACAGGCGAAATGATCGCATCAAACTGTTATGCCATTTTTTATCAGGCGATTGCGATTCTTCTTCCAGCCCTTCAACTGAAAAACGCTGCGATCATTTCGGCCACAGGCTGCAAGATGCGCGTCCTGATAACTTCGCTGAAAAGAATGGCCATTTTTTTTTGCTGACTCACATAGACTCGTCCGAGAAATGGATTGTAGCCATTATCTTCAATCCGCCGCAAAATCCCCCGATAAATCTTGGCGGCTGAGCTGATGGCGAAACGCGAATCCTGTTCCAGCAGCGCAACTCCCGGCTGCGCTTCTTCAAAATAGCGATGCGCGCGATCGACCTGAAATTGCATGAGCAGACGCAGATCGTCCGTAAATCGGCCCCGTATGACATCATCTTCAGCGACATTAAATTCTTTCATCTCTTGCAGCGGCAAATAAATCCTGTTCATCTTTGCATCTTCCTGAACATCCCGCAGGATATTTGTCAATTGCATGGCCACACCGAGCTTTTCCGCATAGATCAGGGCCTCTCTGTTTGCAAAGCCAAGCACATGCGCCATCATCAAACCAACGACGCCGGCGACTCGATAGGCAAACTCGTACAAATCGGCAAAGGTCTCGTGCCGATTTTTCATCAAGTCCATTTTGACGCCATCCAAAAGATCGAGCGGATACTGCAGCGGCATATTTCTTCGAACAGCAACATCGACAAAGGGTTTGATCACCGGATGCTCGGATTCGCCGCACCGAAAAGCGATCCGCAATTCTTGCGACACAGACAGGACTTCCTCTAGCAACTCCTCGTCCGTTCGCCCGCGCGGATTATCGACGATATTGTCGACATAACGGCAAAAACTGTACAGGGCAAAAGTATCCCATTTTTTACTTTTCGGCAATATTTTTGACGACAGGTAAAAGCTCTTTGAATAATTTTCTGCCTGGGACCGCGCGTATTCAAAAGCCGCCCGCATCGATCGTTTAGATTGCTCCATATTCCGTCTCGGCAAATCGTCTATTTTATGTCTAATTTTAGTCAGAATTATCTAACAATTTTTAGACAAAAATAATCCTTCCTTTACAACCGATCTCAATCAATACAATTATTAAGAAGGAATCATTTGCATTTTTTATCATTCTCATGACAAGATGCCGCAAAGAGCATAAAGATTCAACACATTTTGAATTTATCGACGTTCATTTCAGCACTGCTGCGCGACGACTCTGCATGAGGCTCTCGATGGTGAAAATGATCAAGGCGCTCCAAATGATGCAAAAACCAATGAAACGGGTGCGGCTGAACGGCTCTCCGTAGAGCAGAATGCCGATGACAAACTGCAATGTTGGCGCAATATACTGCAGAATTCCCAAAGCCACCAGGGTGATGCGGCGCGCCGAAATGGAAAAGAGCAGCAGTGGGACAGCAGTGATGGCGCCGGAAAAAATGAGCAAGACTGATGTGGATGAGGCGCCGTGCAAAAATGCAGCTTGTCCCGATTTTTCAAAATAGAGCATGACCGCCAGTGCGGGTAAAAGGAGAACTCCTGTCTCTACAGCCAGCCCCTCGATTGCCCCCAGCGACGCTATTTTTCTCGACAGGCCATAAAAGCCAAATGAGAACGCCAGTATGAGAGCGATCCAGGGGAAAGCGCCATAGCTCAATGTGAGATAGATGACGCCGAAGGCGGCCAAAATGATGGCAGCGGTCTGCGCCGGGCGCAATCGTTCCTTCAAAAACAGCACACCCAACAGCACATTGATGAGCGGATTGATGAAATAACCCAGGCTCGCTTCGAGGATAAAATCGTTATTGACCGCCCAAATGTAGGTGAGCCAATTGAGAGAGATGAGCAGCGCTGTCACGATAAAAATGAGGACATACCGCGGCCGCTGGCGGACGATTTTTATCCACTGCCACTGCCGTCGCGCCGCCAGAACGAGGAGCACAAAGACAAGAGACCATAGCATTCTGTGGACCAGAACTTCGAGAGGCAAAACGTGCCCCAGGAGTTTCCAGTAGACTGGCAATAAACCCCACAAAAAGTAGGCGCCAAAACCGTGTACAATTCCCTTGTCCATATTTTCCTCAAAATTGATACCAATAAAAGTAAACTTGAACAAATTAACAAGCTGTTTTCAAAATGGTCTTAAATTCATCGCGCCTGAAAAAGTCCTTTTTAAAATGGTGCATTTTTTATAATTTCGACTGCATTTCATAATAGACCAGCATTTCACACGGAGAAAAATGATGAAACGATGCATACTCTGCGCACTCTGCATTTTGATGTGCGTGACCCATTGCGCCTATTTTGCCGCTCCGGCTGAACAGATCACCTTGCCGTCTCTCTTCACTGATGACATGATCTTGCAGCGGGAGATCAAAGTCCCGGTGTGGGGAAAAGCGACGCCGGCGGGCAAAGTGACAGTCGAATTCCAGGATCAGAAAAAGGCGACCGTTGCCGATGAAAACGGCGCCTGGATGATCCGGCTCGATCCCATGCCAGCGGGCGGACCATTCACGCTGAAAATAATCGGCAAGGAGACGATCCAGCTGTCGAACGTCATGGTCGGTGAGATATGGGTTTGTTCGGGCCAATCGAACATGGAATGGGGAGTGAATAACTCTAACAATGCCAGAGAAGAAATAGCGGCCGCTGATCATCCGAATATTCGGTTGTTTCATGTCAATCAGGCGACCAGCTTGAATGAGCAGGAGGATGTCGATGCGGGCGCCTGGAAGGTTTGTTCATCGTCGTCCATTCCGTCCTTTTCTGCAGTGGCGTACTTTTTTGGGCGC
>RQOI01000029.1 GCA_003854995.1 Candidatus Zhuqueibacterota bacterium | reverse complement strand
CCTATAACATCGATATGCTCCTGCATATCAAAATCCTGTTTCCAGAGGATATCGCCATCTGGACCATATTTCACCGTTGTATAGTAATAATAGTGATCCGGTGGTTGAGTCGTTCCGGTGAGGTAGATGTTTCCCTGTGGATCCATTTTCATGTCATGCACGGTATCCAAACTCTGGAAACCGCCGCTGGAATATGTTGTGATCCAATCCCGATGTAACTGTGCGAATGCGGAAGAAAAACCGAACAGACTCAGCAGCACATACGCCCTCGTTTCCATATTCACTCCTTCAGTCTCACATGATTATGTGTCCCGAATACCCCCCGTGTTGATGCCCATCTCCCAGGCTGGATATATGAAAAGAGATATTTTGAATATTAATCAACGTTGCGCTCATATGCCACATAAATATCTGCTTCGATCATGACACCATCCTCGAAGTAGTGATGTACGAAATAGAGAGTGCCGGCCGCATCGAGAGTGGGCTCACCGGCAAATTGAGATACGATCAGTTCGGGCGCTGACCAGTGCCTATCGATGCGGAGGGAACGGAAGATGGCGGGTGTCCCTGCATAGGTTCTGGTCAGCCAGAGCTCGTTCCCATCCGCCGACACAAAGGGATAGCCATCCATCGTGCCGCTATTCACCGCATCGATATGGATCGGATCGGACCAAGAGTCCGCATTTCTCGTGGTCAGCCAGATGTCATATCCGCCCTTTCCGCCGGAACGTTCGGAATGGAAGTACAGGTCATCTTTGTGAATGTGGACTTCGCCGATTTGAATCTCGCGCATCAGGCGGTCGCCGGCATAACGCCAGTTCGACCATTTGCCATTCACCCATCGGGCGATGAACATGTTCACGCCCGTGTATCCCTCTCTGGCGGACGCGAACCACATCTCATCATCCTGAACGCAAACCGCGCCATCGAGGGCGAGCTTTCCCGGTTCTTGCAGCCAGACCCTCTCGGCATCGCTCCACTGATCCCCTGTTTTATGAGAGACCCACACGCCCGTGACTTCATCCAGTAGCTGTTTTTCGACGGGTACTCGGACATCGGGCGTGAAAAAAAAGTAGAGCGTCTTGCCGTCCGGCAGAATGAACGGCGAGTCTTCTGCGCCGGCGCTGTTGACGGCAGAGGAGAGGGAGATTGGCGCCGCATAATGGTCGGAATGGAGTATCGGCGGGTGTTGATCGCTCTCCGGGCCGCGCTTGGATATATCGGAAGGTATTTTATCCCTGCGATTCACAGTGGGATAAGTCGCGACTGGATTGTTGTTGTCGCTGCAGTTCAAAACGGCGGACACCGCCAAGAGCACAACCGAGTCTATGAAACGAGTGCTATTCATAAATCACCTCTTTGACATCTAATGGGAATCGGCTAACTGCAGAATTTTATTGATAAAAGCTGCCTTGCCCTCTGTATAGGCTTTTCGATCCATTGCAAACATTTTTGCCAGCGTTCTCTTGAGATCCGCATAGGCTTTTGCGCTTTCTGGGTGTTGAATCAGGTAATCTCGAAATGCCAGATGGTTGATCCACTCTCGACTCTTGAATTCGACCATATGAATGTGATGCGTGCAGGGATCTCCTTTTGAAAAATAGTGTCTGCGCGGGATTCCCAGCTCTCCCCGATACTCGTAGCCCAGGTTTTCGAGAGGTTTGATCGTGACAGTGGCGCCCTCAAAACTATCTACCGCTACGGCGATATCGATGATGGGCTTGGCGATCATTGCGGGGATGGAGGTGCTGCCCACATGTTGAATATCCAGTATCGCTTTTCCCAGGACATCTTTCATTGTTTCCCGCTCTTCCTCATACAGACATTTCCAGGCAAGGGTATAAGGATGGAGTGCGACAGTTCCCTTTGCAAGACCGATTATTTTTTTATCGAGCATTCTGCATCACACATTCAGGTTTTCGGCTCCAAACATCTTGTCACTTTACCATCCATAGTAATTCAGGACCTCGTTTGCTCTTTCGGTGATATAGACATTGGCGCGGCTTTTTTGACCGATTGAGACAATGATATTCCTGGGCTTCTCAAGTTCCCAGCAACCGTCGGCCTTCCTCTTGCGTCGCAAGAGCTCCAGCGAGCGCGCCATTTTGCTGTCATTCACTCCCTCTCTCGCCAGTAGCCACAACAGTTCGAGGAAATCGCTCTTATAAAAATTGGGAAAGACAAGTCTCCCAATGTCACGGTGCAGGAACTCATCACTGCGGTGGGAGCTGAAGCACACCTCGTGCTGCAAGACAAAATCGATGCAATTTTCCATCAATAGTTGTGCTTTCTTTGTCCTGAGCTCCCTTGGGATGAACGAAATTCCCTTGAACAATTTTGTCACGCCCCAATAGCAGCTGTGCTTTCCATAGCAGAATGTGTTTGAACAGTATGGGTAGGATTTCGGCGTTTTGAAATCGCCATCGTCGAAGCGCTGGTGATCAGAGAAAAAAGCGATTGTTCGATCCAGCGGCGCCGAAGGAGAGGTCCTGAAATAGCGATGGAGATAGATCATGTTGCCGTTCAGACAGGGGATAGGAAACCGACACATATCCGGCAGCCTGAAAATCCCGTGTTGCGGGCTAAAAAAGCGCTCGCTAATCAGATGGATGGATGATTGGATCTGCGGGATATTCGCCGGAGCTTTGATATCAGCCAGCAGGACCAAGGTCCATAGTGTGGATTTGAAATTGGGCGAATAGTACAAATACTCCGGACGCGCGCGGGCTTGTCGCGCATCGAATCCCCACCGGAATAATTCGTCCTGTTTGGCAAGGATGGCTGCGATGGTACGCTGTCGGATGTCCCTCATCTCTCTATTCATCAATTCGTTTGTTTCGCCAAATTGTGCGCTCAACGCCGGCAAAAGCCTGGGCAATTTTTATAGCAGATTTGTAGATGCGACTTTCACAAGACTAAAACTTGTCGATTCTGTTATCCTGTCAAAAATTTTTCATTTTACCCACACGATTCGTTATAGAACCTAAAAAAAAGCGATTTCTCACAAAGATTTTTTATCACATGGCCTTGAGAGCACTGACATGGTTGAGCGCAGCCTCAAAGATCTTTATGTCAAGAGTGTAATCGGCCGAGCAGTCCCGATTGATTT
>RQOI01000028.1 GCA_003854995.1 Candidatus Zhuqueibacterota bacterium | reverse complement strand
GCACATGAAAAAGGGAAATAAAGAAATATTTGTCGTCGGCGACCGATTGCTCATTGTGCCGGATGTGGGCGAAGAGCGCAGCAGCACGGGACTCTATTTGCCCAAATGGGCCCTGGAAAAGGAGTCTATTCAGGCCGGTCGGATCGTCGAGGTCGGTCCCGGCATCCCCATGCCCTCATTCAACGATATAGAAGATGAACCCTGGCGCGCGCGCGACGTGGCGAAAGACTATGAAAATATGCAAGCGCAAATCGGCGATTACACGATCTTTTTACGCAAAGCGGCTGTTGAAGTAAAGTTTGAAAACGAGCTCTTTCTCATCGTGCCGTACGCCGCTCTCCTGATGCTGATTCGGGAAAATGATTGACTCTATTGAAGATAAAGGGATTTACAATCTCTGCCTCGCAAAATTCACTTCGCACGATGCCCTCATTTTTTTCCTCTAATAATATCTTGACATTCGGCCCGGCGTCGATGGTGAAATAGAGCGGGACGCCCTCCTGCCGGAGCCGCCAAATCTTGTGAAAAACCGAGACCGTCTCGGGCAACCAGTACAGAATGGCGGGTTGTGAGTCGAGCATGGTTGCATGCATGGCGAGGGCATTCGATTCAGCCGTGCTGCCGAGCCGCTCGAAATCGTGCTCGCGTATGGCCTGCCGAATCGCTTCGATATCGCGCGTCGCTTTTTCCGGCCATGCTTTATACAGCGTCGATGTCTCGACTGTTCGTCGCATGCCACCCCTCGAGTCGATGCTCTTTGCCGCTCCCGAAACAGTGAGGACGGCGAGCCGCAACTCTGGCCAGCTCGCCGGCAGCTGCTCGGCGTAGCTGTCCATGCCATCCTCTGCCTCTCCCCTGTGCCATTCCACAAAGCCGGTATAGACGGAGCGCGCGGCGCTGCCACTGCCCAGTCGGGCGAGGATCGACAGATTGATGTCATCCAGGCGCCAGCCGAAAAAAGCGTTCAGTGCCTTGGCCATGGCGGCATAGCCGGAGGCTGAGCTGGCAAGACCGGCGGCGGTGGGAAAATTGTTGTGTGTCTCAATGCGGAAAAAATAATCCGGCATCGGGCGAAAGAGATCAAGAAAAGCGATCAAGCGCGACGAAAATCTCGCGGATGGGCCGAGGTTTTCCTTATTTAAATAGATTTCATCTTTTGCTGCGTTTGCCTGGATGATTGTGTGCGTGCCGAGATGGCCCAGCGAAAGCGACAGACTCGAGTTCTGCGGCAGATTCAACTCATTGTCGCGCTTGCCCCAATATTTGCAGAGCGCAATATTTGACGCTGCAAACGCCTCGCCTCGCTCATTCTGCGGCAGCGCCAAAGGTCCGATGATTTTTTGCACCACCTGTCTTCTAGTCAATGGTCACACCCTGTCGGCTCATCTCTATCGGCAAGAGTTGCAGTCGCGATTTATTCCGCACAGCGCCCAGGCCGACCACACAATCCCCCAAGCCAGAGCCGGAAATTTTAGCGCCGAGAATGCCGGGATCTCGCAGCAAGCGATAGACGAGATCGGCGAGTCTCTGGTCGCTGACACCAATGGCGCTCATCAATCCCTGATTCATGGTGAGCAGTTCGCCCACTGTCGGCCAGTCGTCCTCATTGATCGCACGCGCCGCTCTTGCAGCGCTGCTGTCCATGGCCGAATAGATATGCGAAAATAGCCCGGGGAATTTTTCCCGCTGGTTTTCGACAAGCCGAATGACATCGGTCGTCGCGGTTTTATAACCCGAATAGACGACGACAATGGGATGCATGGTCCGGAGAGGCGTGATCTGCTTCGGCTGATGGCGATAGAGCAGCGCGCCGCCATACACGCTCGCCGCCAGATCTGCGCCAGAGCCTTTACCTTGTACGGCGCGGACAGTCGACAGACTGCGGTCGAATATCTTGTCCGCTTCGAGATCGAGACCGGCAAGGTGGAAGAGGGCGATTGTCATCGCAGCGGTGACTGCGGCGGAAGATCCGAGTCCCACTGTGGCACCCAAGTCCGATTCGATCTCGGCAGCAAATCCGTGCGCCAAAAGCGCTTTATGCTGGTCGATGGCGGTTAGGACAAAACGCAAAGTATCCTCAACGACAAGATTTTTGAGATCAGACTGATAGCAGCCCAGGTCAGAGTCAATGCTGATTTTCATATCGCTTCTCGGACGCACGACGATGCGCAGCCGCTGATTCACGGCGCAGACGATGCAGCGATGGCCATGCAGGACAGCGTGCTCGCCGAGGAGCATCAATTTGCCAGGAGCGGAGGCTCTAAACGATTCGCGCACCACAGGATTCCCCTTTGACGTTCAACAGCTCAAAGCCGAACCGATCGGCCAGCGCTTGCGGTTTCTGTTCGGCGAACACGGTCACCATGCCGGCCGCGTTCCCGCGCACAGATCCGGCGCCGGCGATCTTGGCGGCGCCGCCCGCCACTTCAATGTTGTGGATGAAATCGCCAACCCGGCGTGGCACCACGCCGATGGTCGTCAATAATTTATTGTTTTCTCGCACCCATCTCTGCACTTCAGGCACATCGCTTTTCAGCAATGCCCTTTGCATTTCAAGAGTGACGAATTCAAAATCATCCCAGATGACGGCATCAGCAAAATGACGCGCGACGTGTTCGACGCATTCGCCCGTCGTGGACGACGGCCTTCCCGAATGGACAAGATGAATTGGCACATCCGGAACGGGCAATCGTTCAGCCTCTCTGTTCTGAAAACGGACAAAACCACCGTGCAATGCGATATAGGGATCAACGCCGCTCGGCCGCCCGTGCTGCAGCTTTTCAGCCTCGACTCCTTGGGCAAAATAGTCGTCGGATTTGAAATCGATTTTAAAAAATCCGGTCAGCCCTTTCAAAAGGGCGAGCAGCGTCGCTGCTGACGATCCCATGCCACAACCGATGGGGATGTCGGCGGAGAGGCTGATATGAATGCCGCCATCCAGCTTGAGCGGCACGCTATCGATGAAGGAGATGAACAAAAAGGCGAAGAGATGAAAGGGTTGCACCAGCACCTGGCGGATGTTCAGTTCGCCGTTGAGAAACAGCTGATAGTCGCGCAGCAGGCGTGCCTTGAGCTCCTGCAACGCCTCCACGCTGACAGAGCTGCTTTCGTGCAAATCAATGAGCTCAAAATGAACGCGCGGATCGCTGTTGCTGGTGATGATGGCTTGCGCAAATCGGTCGACGGCCAGCACAAGGGCTGGCTTGCCATATACAACTGCGTGTTCCCCGCTCAGGATGAGTTTCCCTGGCGCCACTGCTCTCACGCGACGACCTCGTATAACCGTTGGTGTTCTGTGAGGCCGGCAAATCGATACCGGCCGGTGTTGTGTTTGGGCGTCCGCATGGGACTGCCATCGGTCGGCAGCTTTGATTTGAACAGGTAGAACTCTTTATAGGTTTCATAATCGAGCTCGGCGCGCTCGCTGATGATCTCTTGATGCATTGCTTTTTTGAGATGTGACTGGTACCCCTGTTGAACGATGCCGGTGAAGAACTCGCCGACGCTGCCAGAGCCATAACTGAACAGCCCAATGCGTTTATCGGTCAAGTCGTCCGGTGAATTGTCAAGCAGGGATGTCAGAGCGACGAACACAGACCCGGCATAGGTGTTGCCGATAAATCGCTGATAGATGGCGGCATCATCGATCTGCCTCTTCCATTCCTCTGGACGCAATTCCGCATTGGCATGCCGAACGAGAAACTGGTGCGCTTTATCAGCCATTTTCGTGAACGGCAGATGATAGACATAGCGGTGAAAATCGGCAAAAGAGTTGCCGGTCACATCCACATAGTGCTGCCACGCTTCCCTGAGCGCCGTGATATACATTTTTATGGAATATTTGCCATCCACCAGGGCTTCATCCGTGTAATTGGGTCGCCAAAAATCCATCACATCGTGGGTATATATGCCACTCTCCAGATCAAAGGCCATGATTTTCGGATTCGTCGACAGCACCATAGCGACCGCGCCGGCGCCCTGTGTCGGCTCACCGATCGATCCGATGCCATAGCGAGCAATATCGGCGGCCACGATCAGCACCTTGCGGTCCGGATGATGCAACAGGTACGGCAATGCCAGGGACAATCCGCCGGCGCCGCTGTAGCACGCCTGCTTCAACTCAAATACGCGCATGTTTTTCGGCAACTGCGTCAATTCGTGGACGTATATTCCCGCTGCTTTTGACTGATCGATTCCAGTCTCTGTGGCGAACAACAGCGTATCCAGCGCGCCCGCATCGATTCCCTGCAGCGCCTGCGCCGTCGCATTCGCTGCGAGGGTGACGATATCCTCGTCCGGTGCTGGAACCGACATCTGCTCCTGCCCGATGCCGATATAGTATTTATCCGGATCTTCTCCCCATTGATTGGCCAGAGTTTTGAGATCGAGATAGTACTGTGACGTATAAATGCTGATGGATTCAATCCCTGCCTGCATGCATCCTGCCTCATGAGAAAAAGTTCGGATTCCACATCAGTGATTCGTTGAGAAACAGGTCGTCAACTTTATCCAGTCCCAATAGAAACAGGGTGACAGTGAACTCTCGTTTCAGCTTCTGGATGACGCGTATGACAGCATCCGCCGATTCCATGGCAGGCTTGAGGAATGGTTTCGCCAGACCGCACAGGGATGCGCCCAGGATGACAGCCTTGGCCATGTCCACGCCGGATCGAATTCCGCCCGATGCAATCATGGTGATATTCTTTTTCAGCGGCTGCAGCGAACGCAGTGCCAGCGGCGTTGGATTACCCCAGTCTTGAAACAAGAGTCCCAGATTGTCCTGATTCTTTTCCCGAAAATTTTCAATACGACTCCACGACGTGCCACCACTGCCCGCCACATCGATATATGTGATGCCATGTTCGAGCAAAAGAGTGGCGTCCGCCAGAGAGATGCCGGCGCCGACCTCTTTAACGATCACCGGCACCGCGAGTGAGGTCGCGATTTCGCCGATCTTTTTCGCCAGACCGTTAAAATTGACATTGCCCTCTGGCTGCACCGCCTCCTGCAATGGATTGAGGTGAAGGTAAAGCGCATCAGCGTCGATCGTCTGCACCGCCTCGCGGCACTGATCGATGCCAAAACCATAATTCAGCTGTACAGCGCCCAGATTGGCAAAGAGCAAGGTATGCGGCGCAAGAGAGCGGATTTCGAAACTCGCGCGCGCCTCCGTATGAGTGAACATGACGCGCTGCGAGCCGACGCCCATCGCCACATTGGTCTGCTGCGCCGCCAGCGCGAGATTTCTATTGATCTGCCGCGCGACGTCGTGCGACCCGCCGGTCATCGATGAGATGAGCAACGGGAAAGATAATCTCTTTCCCATGAAAAGGACGGACGGATCGATTTTATCCAGATCCACTTCGGGCAGCGCCCGATGTTTGAGCCGTATGGCATCGAAATAGTTATGCTTTCGATCGACATCCTGGGAATTGATAATATTGATGTGTTCTATTTTGCGATCGTTCGTCAGATGATCCATATCTATCGTTCCAGACGCTCGTGCGCCGCCATCAATTCACCGGGATTGGTCAGCGCTGCTAACAGAGACAACTCGCCGCAGAGCACGGTCGCTGCCGCGATCACCGCCAGTCGCCTGGCGTTTTCACCGGGCTGGCGCTCTTGCGCGCAGCCGAGCGCTCTGAGGTTTTCCTGGACAAATTCAAGGTCTTTGCCGGCGCCGACCGTGCCGAGGATTAAATTGGGCAACGTGACGGCAAAGTAAAGATCATGATCTCGAACCTCCGCATTGACAAATCCCTGAGAGCCCTCGATGATGTTGGCAGCGTCCTGGCCGGTCGCGAGGTAAAAGCCAAGCAGCATGTTGGCAAAATGGGCGTTCGCCGTCCGGAGACCGCCTGCCACGATAGAGCCGTACAGATTTTTCTTAACATTGAGATCGACGATGTGACGGGGTGCAGTCTTGAGATATCGGCGGCAGATTTTGTTCGGCACCGTCATCTCTGCGATGACATTTTTGCCGCGCCCGAGAATGCCGTTCACCGCGGCCACCTTTTTGTCCGCGCAATAATTGCCGGAAACGCTCACATAGGATAATTCAGGATGCTCGTTCAATATCCAGCGCAATATGGCGTCAGCGGCTTTGGTGACCATGTTGTGTCCGGAGGCATCGCCGGTTTTCATCTCCAGACGAATGAAGAGCAGGTTGGCGATGAGCTGCCAATGAATGTCCAGAAACTCGGCATATCGACTCGTGCTCTGAGCGATGCGGCCAAGCTCCTGTTTGCGCGCCAGCAGTTTGTTCATCGCCTGGGCGGCGCACCGGGCGTCCGGCGCCTCGACCAGCACAGAGCGCGACATGCGTTCATCAATGATGATGGCCTGTATGCCGCCCGAGCGCATGGAGACGGCTGCGCCGCGATCGGTCGATAGCCACAAGGGCGATTCAAAGGTCGCTATCGGCACGCGGACCTCGTCGTCGACTACAGGTCCAATGATCTTGATCGGGCCGATGAGTTGCATTGGAATCGTGGCAAAGGCTGTGGACGATTTATCGATCATTGATTGACATTCTTTCAGTGACAAAAGCAATTCGACAACAATCCTGTTTTACGAGATTGAACGGTTGTTAAGCGGCAAATCAAACACAGTGCTGCAGATGTCTATTCCAAAGATAGCTATTTTTTTTGAATTTGCAAGGCTGCTTTTCATTCGAATTCACCTGTCAAGCGCGTGCTACCTGAAAAACATTTACATCATTTTTCTTTGCGTATCCTTTGCGGCTTGGCG
>RQOI01000316.1 GCA_003854995.1 Candidatus Zhuqueibacterota bacterium | reverse complement strand
GGCAAAGACATCAATATCGGCGATATCGCCAAGGGTTTCAGCTTTTTCATCGCCGCGGTGTTGTCCAATATCTTGATCACACTCTTTGCCGCCGTCGGCTTTATATTTTGTATCATTCCGGGAGTCATCATCTGGGCGTTGTACATCCTGGCGCCCGCCTTCATTGTTGAGAAAAAGCACGATTTCTGGCAGGCCATGGAGGCCAGTCGAAAGGTTGTCATGGAGCACTTGTTCGAGATGATCGTCTTTGCAATCGTTCTGGGCGCGGTCAATCTGGTCGGTGCGCTTTTGTGCGGCATCGGGCTGAT
The DNA here is from genome assembly GCA_003854995.1 of Candidatus Zhuqueibacterota bacterium. Classification (GTDB taxonomy): domain Bacteria; phylum Zhuqueibacterota; class Zhuqueibacteria; order Residuimicrobiales; family Krinioviventaceae; genus Kriniovivens. The sequence continues at coordinate 9,193 of RQOI01000316.1, read as the reverse complement.
CTTCACGGTGCCGTTGAGCTTTGCGGCGATGGCGATCGCCTATGACGATCTGGTGGGCATTGAGCGATCTGACGGCCAAAAGTGACATTTACCACTCGTGCAAAAAAAAGCGACCCTCGGGTCGCTTTTGTGATAGAGATCATATGAATCGATCATTCCTCATTATTTCATCACTCACTTTTTTTCCAACTGCTTCAATCATTTGATTCTGCATTATCCGACTCTCTGCGCGGAAAGATGCCGTTCAACGCATCGGCAATGAGATTTTTGGTCTCCTCGGCAAAGTCGCCGTTTTGCATCCAGATCAGATAGTCGCGTTCGTGCTCGACCAGATAGGGCAAGCTCTTACCTTTGTGCTTGCCGAAGGTCAAGACTGCTTGGTCGTTTTTCCAGGCGAATTTTTTGTCGCTCGTGACGAAACGATGATCGGGTCGCGGCATGCAGTACGCGTGCAGGCCTGCCAATGTTTTGGACAGTTTGTATTTTTTCAGCTGTGCATCCAGAATTTGCAGAGTCACGCGCACATCGCCCATGGCGTCGTGTGCCTCGACATGATCGCCGCCGCAATAGAAACGATAGGCCGCCGTCAAATCGCGCGGCTCGTTCTTGTGATAGATGACCTGCGCATCGACGATTTTCATCCCTTTCAGATCGAGAGGATAGCCATTGCGCTTCATCTCTGCCTGTAGAAACGGGATGTCAAATCGTATGATGTTAAATCCGGACAAGTCGCAATCGGCCAAAAAGTCGCGAATGAGCGGCGCAAAGTCTTTTAAAAACGGTTTGTCCGCCACCATCTCATCCGTGATGTGATGCACGCGCGCGGCCTCGGGCGGGATCGGTATGCCGGGATTTATCATCTCTTTCCACTCATCTTGCGATCGGTCGAGATTTATGCGCAAAAACGCAAATTGGACGATCCGATCCATCTGCAGGTCGAGGCCGGTCGTCTCCAGATCAAAAAAAACGAGTGGTCGTCCCAGTTCGATGGCGCTCAATGGTTCATCATCAGCGAACGGCAAGCTTTCCTGTTGGCCAATGGACATTTCATTCTCCTCTTCTGCAGGACGATAATAACAAATTGACCGCAAACCTGCAAATGGAATTTCAATTTTTCGCATCGAAAAGATGAAAAAGACTTGCTTCATCTGCTGGAGAATCTTATTTTCATGTGAGATAATTAGAGAAGGAAGGACGAATCGTGACGCAGTCGAGAAAAAACAGCGACATAAAAATCGGCCGAGTTATTTCCGAATCGTTCAAAGAGCTCGGCACAACGCTGTCGGCTTTTCTGCGGGCGCCCAAAGCCCTGTCCGGCATCAATATACCCTATGTGCTGGAAGGCTTGGCCTATTTTGGCGTCCTGACAATTCTCGGCAATTATTGCTCCGAAAATGTCGGTCTAACCGATCCGCAAGCCGGATGGGTTTACGGCGGGGTCACCGGCGGGATCACCTTTGCCATGCTGCTGCTCGGATTTGTGGTCGATCGAATCGGCGTGCGCCATGCGCTCGTCATCTCGCTCGGCGCCATGGCGTGCGGCCGGGCGATCGTGTCCCTCTCCGGCAGCATGCCAGGCTCGGGACTGTCTTCGCCAATGTTCCTCACCATGTCAGTCGGACTGCTGATCATGGTCGTCGCCTATGGTCTGTACCAGCCCGCGGCGTACGCCGGAGTCAAAAGATACACCGATCCAAAGACGGCGTCGATGGGCTATGCGGTATTGTACGCCCTCATGAACCTCGGCGCTTTTTTCTCCGGCTATATCGCCGATTTCACTCGCCAGGCCAACGAAAGCACTTTCCCCCCCAACGGATTGACCGCTGTTTTTTGGTCTTTCACCGCGATAACGGTTGTGGCGGTAATTGTCTGCCTGGTCATATTGACAAAAAGAGTGGATCAGGAAGCGGTTGAACGCGTCAGGCGCGAGACAAAGCCTGAACAGGCGAACGAATCCGCAACGCCGGAAAAAACAGCAAGACCACGAGTGAACAACACCCGTTTGATCATTTTTTCGGTCTTGGCCATTCTCTCCCTCGCGAGTGTAATTTATGGCAAAGCATCGACTCTCGGCAAGAATTATCTGATTCCGGCACTTGTTCTCACCATCCTGCTCATCATCCTGTCGATTTGGGAATTTCTGCGACGCCGGCCAGACCATCCGTTTCGCGATGCGCGATTCATGTTCTTCATTTTTGTCCTCATCCCTGTGCAGACGCTGTTTGCCCATAATTGGCTGACGATTCCGTACTATCTCAAGCGCGCCTTCGTCGGCAGTTGGGTTGGGGACTATTGGGCGATCTTTTCCAACATCAATCCGTTGATCATCTTCATCATCACCCCGATCATCGCGGGCTTGACAGTGCGCGCCAACGTCTATCGGATGATGATCATCGGCACATTTGTCATGGCATTGCCAACCTTTTTGCTGGCGTTCGGGACACTTTCCTGGTTATTTCTGCTCTATGTCATCATCATGTCGATTGGCGAGGCCATGTGGCAGCCGCGTTTCCTGCAGTGGGTGGCCGAGATCGCTCCTGAGGGGCAAACCGGCGCCTATATGGGAATAGGGCAATTTCCATGGTTTCTCACCAAAGTTCTCACATCGCTCTATTCTGGCTACTTTGTCGCGCATTATATCCCGCAGCCGGATAGCGGCCTGGCGCAAAGGACGGGAGAGATGTGGCTCATCTACGGAGTGATCGCCATGGCATCACCTGTCGCTCTTGTTCTGGCAAAAAGCTGGATGATGAAAGGTATGAAAGAGAGGGCCTAATTTATTTGAACTATTTTTCATCTGTGACGTAAAAACAAATATTAATGAAATGTGGGGTGCATCATGAAAAGTGTAATTGTCAAGAGCATCGCGCTCTCGCTCGCACTCATCGTGCCGTTCTATTTCACTTGTTCCGATCAGCCATCCGAGCCCAAAAAACAACAGCCGCCGGCTATACCGCCGCTCTCTTCGATGACCATGGATTTCAGCCATTTCACGACGACGTCCTTGGCAAAAAGTCAAGCAAAATCGAACTGGTTGTGGGCCGCAAGTCATGTCGCGGTGTGGAATACAGTTCTGACCGTGACGCTGGCTGTGCCGGTGGCGGCATTTGCCGAATCATTCAATCATACGCCCATCTTGCTGCCGGACGGCCGCTGGCTCTGGTCCTATAATTACAATCTCGGGACGCTGCAGTACACTGCCGAGTTGTATGGCAAAGTCAGCCTCGAAGGTCTGGAATGGAATATGTTCATCACCCAGCATGGACTCTATACAGATTTTCATTGGTTTAGCGGCAAATCAGATTTGCCGGCGACGACAGGATTTTGGACGATGAATTTGCGGCCATTAGAACCGACGCCGTTTTTGCAAATCGACTGGCAACGCGATCCGGACGATCAGTCCATGGACATCAAATACACCAATATCGTGCCGGGCGATGAAAACGGCAGCTACATCTATCAGGCGTTCAACCAGGAATTGCCCTACACCGGCAGGTACGACATTTATCGTGTGAGCAGCCAAAACATGGTCCAAATAAGATGGAATCGCGAGACCCTGGAGGGACGTGTGCAGGATCCTGCGCATTTCAACGACAGCGACTGGCACTGCTGGGACTCTGAACTCGATGATGTCGAATGTGATTGAGCTGCAGCGCGGTCATGGGGAACATCGGCGAAATAGCTGGCAGGATTATTGCAATTCTGCGGCATGTGGCTTGGGCCGACAAATTTTGCCTCTTCGGCGAGCGGCGCAGCAAAGATGCCTTTTGCCTTGGTGATAAATTCGCGGAACAAAGGCCGTCAACATTCGTTTTACCAATAGGTAGTCAGGTAACAAGAGAAATCAGGCATGAAATTCGCAAAGATGACAATTTTAGTGAGCACGTTTTCGATGGCAACGTTCATCCTGTTCACCTCATTGCATCTATCAAATGATCACGTCCCGACACTGGTGTTGAATATATCCCTGGCGATGGCGTTCTTTGCCATCCTCGTCATGCATGCTCTGGTCAAAGCACAAAGACGGCAATTGGCGCTGCTGGAAAAGCCATTTCGCCTCGGCGCCATTGCCTTTGCCCTCGCCGGTGCGGCCGCCGTTTTAAGATCCATGTCGCTCGGCCTGTCCACGGGCGAATGGGAACATTGGGCGATGATGCTGAATGTGCTGACTTTTGTCGTGAGCGTCATCCTGTTGTGGCATAATACATTCATCGAGAGGCTGCTGCAAGACGTCAAACAGAAATGATCTCATTCATGATTTAGGCGACTCTGCGGGTCGCCTTTTTTATGTCGGCATCATCTTTTCGCGAAAAGCTGCGGGGATGGGGATAACTTTTTCATTGGCATCGACAAATCCGAAAGACATGCTCGCCGTCGCGCACAATCGTCCCTTTGTTTCATTGTAAATCTCATAGTCGAGGGCAAAGCTCGTTCGTCGCATGCGGGAAAAAACGCAGCGAACAAGCAGTACATCGCCATATTTTGCCGGAGACCGGTAGTGAATTTCCGCGCTGACCACAAAGGCGAACGCCTGCCACTCGCGAAAGCTGTCAAAGCTCAAGCCGCGCTGCTCCATGTACTCACAACGCGCCTCTTCCAGATAGTTCAAATAGACGGCATTGTTGACGTGGCCGAATGAATCAAGCTCGTAGCTGCGGACTTTTATGCGATGTTCGAAAGGATGATTCATGCTGATCCTCATTCGTTTTCCCAGGCTGAATAGTGTTCGCCAATGAACTTGATGATCTGCTCATGCTCCTCCTGCCCCTTGCCTTTGATCGAGATCGGAGCGCCGAAATGAAAATGAACGGTTTTTTCCGGAAAGATGCCGCCGAAATCTTTAAGCCGTTTACCCTGTCCCCAAAAATCGGTTTTCAGCGCGACCGGCACGATGGGCACATTGCTCCGGCGCGCGAGCTTGATGCCAATGGTGTTGAACTGGCTCGGTTCAAAGCGGAGCGCACGAGTTTTTTGCGGAAAGATGACCATGCTAAAGCCCGCCGCGATCTTTTCTGCGCCCTTTCTGAGCACCTCAGTCAGGTCGTCGCGCGGATTTTCACGTCCGACCACAACCGGATCAATTGCGCGCATGACGTGTTTGAAAACAGGATATTCGAACAGATCTTTTTTGACGACAAACATGTGCTTGCCCTTGGTATCGAAGATGGCGGCAAAGATAAAGGTCTCCAGAACGCTCATGTGATTGGCGACAAAGACATAGGGCCAGCCATCTGCGGGAACCTGGTCATAGCCGGTGATCTGTGCTCGGCCGCCGACTGCTTCCATGGCCCGAAAGATGCCTATGGCATGCTGGCAATACTGCTCATACGAGAGCTCATCTCGTTTGCCGGCTCTGGCAGCAGCAAAGACCTCTTTGAGCATCAATCGATAAAAGGAACTGGTCGGAAATGTCTTGTGGCGCCACTTTAATTTCCGTTCTGGCGTGCGATAATCGCCCGCCAGAAAACCAAAGGGATCATTTGTGCTCATTTTTATCCATCCATTGTCAAGTCCGTGCTCAGATCACATAGAGCATTTCAGAATATTTTGGCAAGGGCCAGAGGTCGTCCGGCACGAGGCACTCCAGGGCGTCCGCTGGTCCCCTGACTTTGGCCAGCAGATCGACGATGGTATCGCTCAGCTGTTCAGCCTTTTCGGGTAGTGCCTCGATGGCTTCGGCCTTTTCGACCGCATGCCGGATGGCACCGCAGCCGGTGATCAGCTCCGCGATGCTGGAGTTTATCTGTCCGAGCAAAGCTTTTTCGTGATTGAGAGCTGCGTCAGCAAGAGAACTCTGCACCGCCTGCATCAGCGACACAACGTTCAGCAGCTGCTCCTGGTAATCGATCGCTGCCGGCAGGACGCGCGTTTCGATCAGGTTGCAGAAGGTGTCGGCCTCGATTTGCAGCGAAGTGATATATTGCTCAAGTTTGGTGTTGTAACGGGCGATGATCTCGTGTTCAGTGAAAACGCCCTGCCGGATCAGCATGTGCATGTTTTTTTTCTCGACAAAAGCGCGCAGCGCTGCAGCAGTGCGTTTGATATTGGGCAGATTGCGACGCTCCGCCTCGCGCGCCCAGTCGTCGCTGTAATTATTACCCTCAAAACGGACGGGCTCCGTCTCTCTGATGTATTTTTGCAGAATCTGCAGGGCGGCGTCTTTGAGCTCAGCGCCGCGCTGCAGCGCCCCTTCGATCTCGTCCGCCAGCAACGAGATCGATTCTGCGACCGCTGCGTTCAATATAGTGTTCGGCAGGGAGACAGACGCCGATGAACCGACGGCGCGGAATTCGAACTTTTGGCCCGTGAAGGCAAAAGGCGAGGTGCGGTTGCGATCGGTGTGGTCGCGCAGGATGGAGGGCAGATTGGCGAGGCCCAGATCGATGATCTGCTCATCCGTTGCAGCGGCCGCTTGACCCTCTTTGATGGCATCCAGTATTTTGTTCAGCCGCTCGCCAAGAAAGACCGAAATGATCGCCGGTGGCGCTTCATTGGCGCCGAGCCGGTGGTCATTGCCGGCAGAGGCAATGGACATGCGCAACAGGTCGCCATAGTTATGCACGGCGCGCAATATGGCGACGAGGAAGACGAGAAACTGCACGTTCTGTTCCGGCGTGTCGCCGGGATCCAGGAGATTGTTGCCGTCAGAGTCTTCCATGGACCAGTTGTTGTGTTTGCCGCTGCCATTGACCTTGGTGAACGGTTTCTCGTGCAACAGCACCGCGAGGCCGTAACGGTTGCCGATCTTTTTCAATAGTTCCATGGTGAGCTGATTGCGGTCCGCGGCGACGTTCGCTTCGCCGTAAATGGGAACTATTTCGAACTGGTGTGGCGCCACTTCGTTGTGTCGCGTTTTGGCCGGCACGCCGAGCTTGTACAGCTCACGTTCGGCATCCTGCATGAACGCCAGCACCCGCTCCTTGATGGCGCCGAAATAGTGATCGTCAAGCTGCTGGCCATTGGGAGGATGCGCGCCGATGAGCGTTCTGCCGGTGTGCTGCAGATCGGGGCGCAGGTTGTAGAAAGCCTTATCGATGAGAAAATATTCCTGTTCGGTGCCGATGGTCGTGACCACGCGCGTCGCTGTGGTGTTGCCGAACAGGTGCAGCAGGCGCAGCGCCGCTCGGTTAATCGCTCCCATTGAACGCAGCAGCGGCGTCTTTTTATCGAGCGCTTCGCCGGTATAGCTGATGAAGACAGACGGTATGCAGAGAATGCCGCCGCGCGGCCCTTCGACGATGAAGGCCGGACTGGACGGATCCCACATCGTGTAGCCGCGCGCTTCAAAGGTCGTGCGCGAGCCGCCGCTGGGAAAAGAAGAGGCGTCCGGCTCGCCCTGCACGAGCTGGTTGCCGCGGAAGCGCTCCACCGGAATGCCGTTGTCGATTTCCAGAAAGGCATCATGCTTTTCCGCCGTCAGTCCGGTCTGCGGCTGAAACCAGTGCGTGTAATGGCTGACGCCTTTGCTGAGAGCCCACTCTTTCATCGCATGCGCCACGGTGTTGGCGATATTCATATCCAGTTTTTCGCCCTTTTTGATCGTCGCCAGCAGCTTTTCATAGGTTTCTTTCGGCAGCCTCTCGCGCATGTTTTGTTCATTGAACGTATTTTCACCAAAATATTTTGTCGTGCAGTGAAACTCTGCAGCGGGAAATGATTTCCGTTCTGCCAGGTCCAGCAGGATCTTTTTGCGCGGATTGAGCGCAGATGTTTTTTGCATGTTTTCCTCTGTGAGTGAAAAGCTGATGAATTTAATACATTTTAGTGATATTTTCAAGTTTCGTGAGAAAAAGCCCTGCCCAACGAGAGCTGATGAGCAGGGCTTGGGGGGCGAGAAAACGAGGGCAATTGGACTCGCCTTTTATTCGAGAGGAAGCATCAGGGGGGACACCTTCTAGTTATCATAGTAGAGGAAGAATTCATACGGGTGCGGCCGTAATTTCAACGGCAGGACCTCATTGTCGCGCTTGTAGTCGATCCATGTCCGGATGACGTCTTCAGTGAACACGCCGCCGGCCAGGAGGAATTTAAAATCAGTCTCCAGAGCGTTCAGGGATTCTTCCAGAGAGCCGGGCACATGCGGAATTTTTGCCAGCTCTGACGCTTCGAGCGCGTAGATATTTTTGTCCAATGGTTGTCCTGGATCAATCTCGTTTTCAATGCCATCGATCGCAGCCAGCAACATGGCGGTCCAGGCAAGGTAGCCATTGGCGGTCGGATCCGGGCAGCGGAACTCGAACCGTTTGGCTTTTGGGCTCGCACTGTACATCGGGATGCGCACCGCAGCGGAGCGGTTGCGGCTGGACATGACCAGGTTCACCGGCGCTTCATAGCCGGGCACCAGACGGCGATAGCTGTTGGACGTCGGCGCCGCAAAGGCCAGGATGGCCGGCGCATGTTTCAGCACCCCGCCGATCGCGTGCAGCGCCATCTGGCTCATGCCTGCATAGCCGTCGCCGACGAACAGCGGCTTGCCGTCTTTCCACAGGGAAAAGTGCGTGTGCATGCCGGAACCATTGTCTTCAAAGATCGGTTTTGGCATAAAGGTGACTGTCTTGCCGGCCTTGAAGGCGACGTTTTTGATGATGTATTTGTACCACATGATCTGATCGGCCATTTTGGTCAGCTCAGCAAACTGCATATCGATTTCGCTCTGTCCGCCGGTCGCCACTTCGTGGTGGTGCGCCTCGACCATGATGCCGACTTTTTTCAGTTCGCGCACCATCTCGCCGCGGAGGTCGTAGAGCGTATCGGTCGGACTGACCGGAAAGTAGCCGCCCTTGTAGCTGGGCTTGTAGCCGAGGTTTGGTTCCTCGATGCGGTTGGTGTTCCAGGCGCCTTCAGCCGAATCGATGGCGTAAAAGCCGCTGTTTTGCCGCTGATCAAAACGGACCTCGTCGAAAATGAAGAATTCCGGTTCCGGGCCGATGAAACAGGTGTCGGCGATTCCTGTGCTCTTGAGATACTCCGCGCCCTTGTGCGCGATGTAGCGCGGATCGCGACTGTAGCGCTCTTTGGTGATCGGATCGACGATATCCGCGAGCACGCTGACGGTCTTTTCGGCGAAAAACGGATCCATGACCGCAGTCGACGGATCAGGTATTGCCAGCATGTCCGAGTGGTTGATCGGCTGCCAGCCGCGGATGGACGAGCCGTCAAAACCAAGGCCCTCCTCGAACGTGCCGTCGTCCAG
>RQOI01000315.1 GCA_003854995.1 Candidatus Zhuqueibacterota bacterium | reverse complement strand
TGGCGTCGTCAGCTCGCGAAACATGCAATTCAGATGAACCGGTCCCGCAGGGGCGAGAGTGGAGCGGTAGATCGCCTGGTCAATCGTCGTCAGGAGGAAGCAGGGAGAGAGGTCATTTGACGGTGGTGGCAAGTTGAAACTCCAGCGCGCATATCGGCCAAATAGATGCTGTTGATCAATCGTCTGATTTGCCCCTGTATCGAGCAGCTCATACGGTCGGTCGGCGGTCAGGACAATCAGGGGCGCCTCAGCCATGGACGCTTCGATGATGGCCGGATAGTAATTTGCCGCTGCTGTTCCGGATGTGCAGAGCAGTGCGGCAGGCGTGCCGGTCGCTTTGGCATAGCCGACCGCCATATAGGCGGCGCCTCGCTCATCGTGGCAAATGTGGCATTCGCTCCTTGGATTTTGGGCGGCGGCAATGGTGAGCGGTGCGCAGCGGGAACCGGGCGACAGGCAAAAAAAAGTGACATTGTTGCGCACCAGCTCTTCAATGAGGAGAGAGGCCCAAAAATCGTTGATGTTTTTTGTCGCAATCATGTGATTCCGAACAGCTGCAAAAAATTTTGTGCCTTGTTGCGATTTTCCTGCCATTCCTTGTCCGGATTCGAGCCCTCGACGATTCCGGACCCTGCGAACAGATGCAGCTTTTCTCGCTGAACGAGTGCGGAGCGAATGGCCACGGCAAATTCGGCTTCATCCAGCGATACCCAGCCGACCGGCGCGGCGTACCAGCCGCGATCGAATGGCTCCAGCTGCGCAACGCGTTCAACCGCCTGTTTTTTTGGATAACCGCCGACCGCCGGAGTCGGGTGCAGGGCTTCAACCAGTTGTTCATTCTGAACGCCGGCGTGCAAGTGCGCCTGAAACTCGCTGACGAGATGCTGGACGTGCGACAGCTTGAGCACGTTTTCATTGGCCGTCCTGTCGATCTGTTCGCAAAATGGCGCCAGACGGTCGAGGATCATCTTTTTCACCCAGCGGTGTTCGCGCAGGTCCTTGTCCGACTCGACCATCTGTTGGCCAAAGCGCGCATCTTCAGCAGCTGTTTTGCCGCGCGCTCGCGTGGACGCAATCGCTTCGGTGAAGATGTGGTCGCCGCTGCGCTGGAAGAGGCATTCCGGCGACATGCCGAGAAAATTGACGCCGTGTTCGAACTGAAAGGAAAAGTGAAAGGTCCGACCGTTCTTTTGCAGAATCTGTCCCAGCAGGTGAAAAGGATTCAGGGGACGCGCAAATGTCAGGAGCGTTTTGCCGGCGAGGACGATCTTTTCCAGCTCTCCTTGACGGATGGCGCCCAATGCGTTTTCCACCATCCGGTTCCACCCCTGTTGGTCTGGTTGCTCTGACAGATCAACGATGTCGAAGACGGGCTCGTCCGGCGATTTCGGCGGCTTGATGGTCGCGATCTCTCTTTTGAGCTCGGCAAAGAGCCCGGCGAGATCATCGTGCGGCGAAATGGAAAAATTGAGCGACAGCGTCTGCCGGTCATCGGCGCTCATCAGCTCAAAGCGGGGGACAAAGAAACGGAATTTAGCGTAGGGCTGCCATTCGTTCGCGATGCGCTGGCTTGCGTCAAAGCGCATGCCGCCGAAATAGCGAACGGCGCGATCCGAGTCGCTGAGGTGCTGTCGGATCGTCTTCAGCCCCTGCACTGAATCCGTGATGAGGTGATGCACGGCGCCGCAGCCGGCTATTTTCTGCGGCTTGTCCCGGCGCGACCAGAAGAGTTTCGAGTGCATATCCTGCGCATTGAGCCAGGAAATCGGCTCCATGCCGGACAGGTCGATCGTCGCGCGTTGAATGGTCGCGCCGTTGAACCGTCCCAATGGCAGCCTATCGAGCGTCCGCTTGAGTGCAATTTCGAGTCGCGATTGTATCTCTTTGATATCCATCTGCAGCATCTCTTTAAGGTCGTGTTTCAGCGCTGTAGAGAGTGGCGATTCCAAAGGTCAATGAATGGGCCTTGATGCGCGTGAATCCGGCGAGCTGCAGACGTGCACAGAAAGCCTCACCGGCGGGGAACTCTTCGACCGTTCTGTTCAGATACGAATACGCTCCGTGATCACCGGCGATGAGGCCGCCGATCACGGGCAGAACATGTCGAAAATAGCAAAGATAGATTTTTCTGATAGCGCTATTTTGGGGCAAAGAGAATTCGAGGATCAATAACTTGCCGCCGGCAACCAGAACGCGCAACATCTCTCGCAAAGCCTTTTCTACATTCGCCACATTTCGAATGCCAAAAGCCATGCAGACAATGTCCACGGAATGGTCTCGGAGAGCGATGCATTGAGCGTCCCCATTCAGCAGCGAGCCGTTTCCGGCAAGCTTGCGTCGCGCGATGGCCAGCATCTCTTTTGCCGGGTCCAGGCCGACCGCCACTCTGATATTGCGCCGGCGCCGCAGCAGCGTCTTGAGCACATCCGCCGTTCCTGTCGCCAGGTCCAGCACGGTGAGCGGTCTGTCGCCTGGCACCTCTCGGGCGCATTTTCGTCGCCAAATGACGTCCTGGCCTGCGGATAACAACCGATTCGCCGCATCATACCGCCGCGCGATACGGTTGAACATCTTCCACGATTCTGCTTTTCGAAACCTGTTTTCCAAAGTGCCTAAAAATATTGATTTTCAGAGACAAAACCAATAAGGATCGTCGGCAACCGGATTCCGCATGGCAGCCATCAGGGTCGATGTTCAACGTCATTGCGCCGTCGGCGCCTCGGCTTGCTGTGTTTCTATTTCTTCCCTGATTTTATCCATGTCCAGGGCGCGAACCTGTTTGATCACGTCCTCCAGAGCGCTCTCCGGCAGCGCACCCGGCTGCTTGAAGATCATGATATTATCGCGGAAAATCGCCAGCGTCGGAATCGATTGAATTCCAAAGACCGCGGCCAACTGCTGTTCCTTTTCAGTATTGACTTTCATGAAAGCGATATCCGGATTTTTTTCGGAAACTCTTTCAAACGTGGGCCCGAACATCCGACACGGCCCGCACCATTCCGCCCAAAAGTCGATGAGGACGATATCGTTCTCTTTGAGGGTGTTTTCCAGCGCGTCCAGTGTCAAATTTTTTGTCGCCATGAGTATCTCCTGTAAACTTTATCAATTTAGATGAACGGCGACAAAAAAGATTCACATAAACATTATTTTCCGTTTTGAACAACTGTCAGGGGGAATTTTCGGATTTAACGATTGTTTATCATGTAAATTACAGGCTGATTGATGGAGAGAGAAATGGCTACTGTCTATGTCACGCGTCGTCTGCATTTCAACGCGGCGCACCGGCTGCATTCGGACCTGTTGACTGCGGATGAAAATGAAAAGATATTTGGCTTGTGCAACAATCCAATGGGGCATGGCCACAACTATGAGCTGGAGATTACGATCAAGGGGACTCCCGATCCCGTCACCGGCATGGTCATTGATTTGCATGATCTCAAGGAGATCGTCCAGCGCGTCATCATTGACTGCGTCGACCACAAACATCTGAATTATGATGTCGATTTCATGCGCGGCGTGGTGCCGACAGCTGAGAATATCGTCCTCGCATTTTGGCGCCGGCTGCGCGACAAAATCCCTTCCGGCGAGCTGTATGAGCTGAAGCTGTATGAAACGCCGAGAAATATCGCAATTTACAGAGGAGAATGAGCATGGAGAAGATTGAAGCAGCGATCCTGGCTATTTTGACGGACGTGGGTGAAGATCCGCAGCGGGAAGGTCTGCTGCGAACGCCGCATCGCGTGGCCAAGGCCTACGAATTTTTGACCAAAGGCTACAAGGCGGACCTGGACGCGATTGTCAACAATGCCATCTTTAGCGAAGAGTGCAATGAAATGGTGGTCATTCGCAACATTGAATTTTATAGCCTTTGCGAGCATCACATGCTGCCTTTTTTTGGCAAGGCGCACGTCGCCTATTTGCCAAAGGGCAAGATCATTGGCTTGAGTAAGGTGCCGCGCATCGTTGACATGTTCGCCCGGCGACTGCAGGTGCAGGAGCGCATGACGAACCAGATCGCCACGACTATTGATGAAATTCTCAAACCATATGGCGTCGCCGTTGTGATGGAGGGCAAGCATCTCTGCATGATGATGCGCGGTGTGGAGAAGCAGAACAGCTATGTCACTTCCAGCGCCATGCTGGGGACTTTTAAGGACGAGCGAGCGACTCGAATGGAATTCCTGAGTCTCATACGAACATGAGGACGTCAGCATGAACCTCAACGCCAAGATCGTCTGGATCACCGGCAGCGGCCGCGGCATCGGTGCGGCTACGGCATGTGCTCTCGCCGCTAGAGGCGCGCGCGTCGTCGTATCGGCGCGGCGCGATGATGATATCGCCCGCGTCGCCGCAGAAATCAACGCCGACGGCGATTCAGCGCTCGCCATTCAGTGCGATGTGCAGAAAAATTCCGATATCCTGCAGCTGGTCAAACAGACCCAAGAAGTATGGGGATCCATCGACATCCTGATCAATAACGCCGGCGTTGCCACATTTAAAAAGATTCTCGACACGAGTGAGGAGGAGTGGGACGCTATGCTGAACACGAACCTCAAGTCGGCTTTTCTGTGCACAAAAGCGGTCTTGCCCGACATGATCCGCAGGCGGAGCGGCAAAATCATCAATGTCGTTTCGGTCGCGGGAAAACAGGCCTATGTCAACTGCGGCGGATATTGCGCGTCAAAATTCGGCTTGCGCGGATTCACCGATGTGCTGCGTATGGAGCATCGCCACCATGGCATTCAGGTCACATCCATCATTGCCGGCGCGACGAGCACGGACATCTGGGGCGACGCCGCCGATCACTCGCTCATGATGACGCCCGAACACGTCGCGCAAGCTATTGTCTCTATATGCGAGGCCGGCGATTCGACGCATATAGAAGAAATCGTGCTGCGCCCCCAGGGCGGTGATCTCTGACCGCTGCCGTGATATATCTCTTGAATCGGTGACAATAAATGGATATATTTGAACCTCTGATATCCGGGTAGCGTTGCGCTCGCGACCGGAGAACAGTCTTTTTAACTGGGAAGAGCTGACGCGATATGAAACTGATCATTTGCCTGTTGATGCTTTTTATCACAACCGCATCATCGCAAGAGTGGGGATTTCCAGTCATGCCTGTTGCGGATATCCAGCCTGGCATGACCGGCACCGGCCGCACGGTCTTTTATGGAGATGAGATTGAAGAATTTGGCGTTCAAGTGATCGATGTCATGCGCAATTTTTATCCCAAGCTGGATGTCATTCTGGTGCGGCTATCGGGCGCGACGGCGGAAAAGGCGGGCATTGTCAGCGGCATGAGCGGCAGTCCTGTCTACATCGACGGCAAGCTGGTCGGGGCGCTGGCATACAGCTTTGGTCAATTCATGAAAGAGCCGATTGGCGGCATCATGCCCATCGAATCGATGCTGCAAATCGAGGAGCAAGAAAAGGTGCGCGGGCGCGTCCGCCACTCCCCCCAGTCGCAGGCTTTTCTCGAAGCAGTGCTCGCTGGCGCCGATGAAGCGTTCTGGAAAAATATCCTCAATCAGCCCGTCGCCAGGCCGTCGACGGCAAATCTGACGACCATCACCAGCCCGCTCGTCTTCTCCGGCTTTCAGCCAGAGGTCGTCGGCTTGTATGAATCCTATTTCACATCGCAGGGGTTTTCGCCGGTGCTGGCCGGCGGCGCCCGCAGTGCCGAGGATGCAGAGGTGCTCTTGCGACCGGGCTCTGCCGTGTCGGTCGTTTTTTTGACCGGCGATCTATCCATCGAGGCCACGGGCACTGTGACGGCTGTCAAAGATGATAAAATCCTGGCCTTTGGCCATCAGCTCTTCAATTTTGGTCCAATCTCCTTGCCTATGGCGGGCGCTAAAATCTATGCGACACTGCCCAGCATGATGGAATCGAGCAAGATGGCCTCAGCCATGGATGTCGTCGGCACCTTTTTGCAGGACCGTCTCGCCGGCGCCTTTGGCGATCTGAGCATACAACCGTCGCTGATACCGGTGCACCTGGAGACCGAATCACCTTTTCAGACAAAGACAGAGTTTCATTTCAAAGTGGCGAATGATCCCGCCTTTAACAATTTGCTGCCCTTTTACATGCGCACAGCGCTCATTCAGGCGGCCTACACAGCACGCCTGGCCGGAGAGCAGAACACATCGCACTTGACCGGCGCCATTCATTTGTCGGATGGACGATCCATTCAATTGGACGATCTGTTCACCTCTCGTCAGACATTTGGCTTTCTGGCATCCGGAGCAGATTTTGTCTCCGCAATGGACCTGGTCACGACAGTGCTGGGAACCGTCATGATTCATGATTTCAATGGGCCTGATGTGGCGTCCATTGATATCAAGCTCAAAACAGTCCCGGGCAGAAAATACGCCATGATCGAGTCGGTCTGGCAGGATAAAACGACTGTCAAGCCTGGCGAGGGCGTGACCCTGGCCATTGAGGTCAGGGATAGCGAAGAAAAGGTGCGCAAAATCACGCGCGTCTTTCAAATTCCCGCAAATGTGGCCGCAGGCCGGGTGACCATATTGGTGTCAAGTGGATCGGCGCTTTCGAAATATGAAGTGCAGGTCAGTCGTAACAAATTTGTGCCACAGGATTTTGATCATCTGCTCAAGATCGTATCGGAACGGCGCAAGACGCAAAACCTTTATATCCAGGTTCGTGCACTGGATGATGGTCTCATTGTCAATGGTCAGGAGCTGAACGATGTGCCGCCATCGGTGATGAATGTCATGAACACGCGTTCTTCCGGCGGGGTGATGAGTCGACAGCGGGATCGCGTGCTGTATGAAGAAGCTGTGCCGATGAATGATGTGATCACCGGCGCGAAACAGCTGTCGTTGTCAATTGAATCGCCGCCCAAAGCGTCGACACCAAGGGATGACGGCCAAAGAGCCTGGTATCGATACAGGTGATGAACGGATTCAAACTGATTAGGACCTGATATGAACGCTCGAGTCATCATTTCATTCATTTATGCGCTCTCTTTTTCACTTTTTGCCGTCTCGCCTCGAATTGTCACTCACGATTCAAAAGTCGATTTTTCGCGCGGAACGCTGAAAAATGTCACAATTTTTTCGGACGGAACATTGACGCCGGCGCCGGTTCGCAGCCTCATTTTTGACACCGGCGAGCCATTCATCTGGTGCATCGCCGAGGATTCTAAGGGCGACTTGTACCTTGGCACCGGCAATGACGGAAAAGTATTTAAAATAACGACAAAGGGAGATACGGCGCTCATCCTGGACGCGGATGAGCTCGGCGTTTTTGCTCTGGCCCTCGACACAAAAGACAATCTCTACGCCGCGACATCGCCAAAGGGCAAGGTCTACAAAATCTCTGCCTCTGGCGCCTCAACCATTTTTTTTGATCCCGACACCGACTATATCTGGGATCTGGCAATAGATGCCAATGATGCACTTTTGGTTGCGACAGGTGCAAAGGCATTTATCTACCGGATCACTGAAAGCGACAAAACAGTGCTTTTTCAGGGTGAAGAAAATCACGTCCGCAGCATTCGCCTCGCTCCTGACGGCACAATCTATGCGGGGACGAGTACGAAAGGAATTGTCTATCGCATAAAGCCGAATGCCAAGCCCTTTGCGCTTTTTGATCCGCAGATGGAAGAGATCACCGGCATGGTCATCGATGATGCGGGAAATATTTATGCTTCGGCTTTTGGCCAGTCATTTGTGCTGCCGCCGCTGCGACGTGAGGAGCAAGAGCGCTCTGATGGAGGTGGTGGAGAAGAGGAGGAAGATCAGGATGGAGAGGATGCCGCTCTCACCGCCCAGCTGGTGGATGTCGAGGTGATGAAAACCAGGGCTGCACCGACATCATTGTTCAAAATATCTCCCGATGGTCATGCGCGCGATCTGTGGATCGGCGTGGACGAACGAATCCAGTCCATCGCGCGGTACAATGCTGATGAAATATTGGTCGGCAGCGGCCAGACGGGCAAGCTGGTCACCATCAACGATGCGGGCGAAGTGTCGATTTTGCTGGAGAATGAAGAATCGCACATCACTTGCATTCTGAAGAACGCCCGGGATCAGATTGTATTCGGCGCCTCGAATCTCGGACGCAGTTATCGCCTTGAATCCGCCCTGGCGGATACGGCTCGCTTCATCTCGGAAACGATCGACGCGGGGCTGCCGACTCGTTGGGGAACATTGGCCTGGGAGGGCAATGCCGCTGCTTCTGCATCGACATTCTCCACCCGTTCAGGCAATACCGAGCAGCCGTCGCAGTCGTGGAGTGAGTGGATTCCCGTTGCCGGAGACGGCGATGTCTGGCGCATAAACAGTCCTGACGCGCGCTTTATTCAATGGCAATGCGAGCTGAAGAATAAAGAAACTCGAATTGATAAAGTGTCCCTCAGCTATATTCAGAAAAACAGTGCGCCGCGATTATCATCCATCATCGTTCATGAGCCTGGCGACTATTACGAAGCCAAGTCCAACGGAGCGGACGCGGCAAAAGGCATCATCTTTCCGGCGCCATTGCCCAATAAAACGACGAAAAAAGGCTATCGTACGGTCGATTGGTTGTTCGAAGACGCCAATTTTGATGGTCTCTGTTTTGATGTTTACTATCATCCGGTCGGTCTGGAATGGCGACTATTGGCCCGCGACTTGACGATTAATTTTTATGCGTGGGATTCCGCGCAGATGGCGGACGGCGAATATGAACTAAAGATCGCTGCGAGTGACAAACTCGCCAATCCTGAAAATCTGGCGATGCAGGGCGACAAGGTGAGCCAGGTTTTTACCATCGACAACAGCCCACCCGCTATTGTGATGAAAAACAGCGGCGCGAATGCGTTGACCGTGCGAGTTGTCGATGCCTGGAGCCCACTTGAAAAAGTTGAGTACAGCATCGATGCCCAGGAGTGGCAGCTCATCCATCCTGTTGATGGCATCATGGATGCCAAATCGGAATCATTCGAGATCGGCCTGCCCGATGGCGGGCCGCATGAGGTGGCGCTCAAGGCGACCGACTCGGTCAATAATGTCGCCGTCGTCCATACGATGACAAAATAGGTCAACCCGACATGCGACAGCACTGGACGCCAATTCTTAATTTTCTGGCTGATAAAAAGAGAATCTTAATCACCACCCACATCAATCCTGATGGCGATGCGTTGGGCAGCGAAATTGCCCTGGCGCATTACCTCGGCCAATGCGGCAAACAGGTTCATATCATCAATTCCGATCCGCTGGCCTCTTCTTTTACCTTTCTCACCGGAGATGTTCCGGTCGAGCAGTTCAGCCGACAGGAGCACCTTCGCCTCATCGAGTCGTGCGATGGCTGTCTCGTGCTCGATGTGAGTGAGTGGAAGCGCCTCGGCGATATTGGCGCCGCTCTGCAGGAGACGGCCATTCCTCTGGCCTGCATTGATCACCATCTGGCAGGAGGTAAAATGGGCGGTCTGCATGTCATTGACGCGAAAGCCTCTTCCACAGGTGAGATGGTGTACGACCTGCTGCTGTCCGCGAAAGCGACTTGGACGCAAATTATTGTCGACGCACTCTATACCTGCATTTTAACTGACACTGGATCGTTCAAGTTTTCCAACACCACAGCGAAGACGCATCTGGTCGCCGCCGATTTGCTCGACAAAGGCGCTCAATTTCAGAAAATTTATGCTGAACTCTATGAGAGTGATTCGATCGGCAAAAGCCTTTTGAAAGGCCATCTGTTGGCGCAGATGCAGTTCGCCCGCGACGGCCGGATCTCCTGGTTTGTCCTGTCGCAGGAATTGCTGCAAAGAACGGGCGCGCATGAATGGGAGACCGAGGGCTTTTCGGAACTCGCCCGTTCCATACAGAGCGTCGAAATCAGCATCATGTTCTCGGAGACGAGAGATGGACGCACCAAGGCCAGTTTTCGCTCCAAAGGCGTTATCCCGATCAATACGCTGGCCGAGCAATTCGACGGCGGTGGACACAAGTACGCTGCCGGAGCTGCCCTGCCGTGGCGCCTGGACGAATCGATCCCCATCGTCATTGCGGCGGCGAAAAAGCACCTGGACCTCTCAAGTCGTGACGATATCCCGATCGCCGAAGAATGAACTCTTGTCGTTTTGTCAATAAAACTCTACAATCGTTCATCTGCAACAATAGAATATTTGGCTATGTATTATCATAAATTGAATGGCAAAGGTGTTTGCAATGCATCAAAATCCCCATATTCTTGTCATCGAAGATAATGTGCAGCAGGCGCGCTACTTTCAGCTGCTGCTCAGTCGCCATGAACCCTCTTTTCAGGTGGATCTGGCGACCGATTCCCCTGATGCTTTTGCCATGCTGGCGAAAAAGCAGTATGATGCATTGACAATCGACTACCACTTGCCCTCTATGAACGGAATCGACCTGCTCGTCCAGATAAAGAAAAAATATGCTCATCTCCCGATCATCATGGTGACCGGGCAGGGCGATGAACAAATTGCGGTCCAGGCCATGCGGCAAGGAGCGAGCGACTATATCACCAAGCAACGCGAGTACCTGGAATTGATGCCGCGAATTTTGCTTCGTGCCATCCGCGAGAGCCATCTGACAAAACAACTCGAAGAAAGCCGCCGGCGCTATTATGAATTGTTCCATCATGCGAATATCGCCATCTTTGTCATCGATGCCGAGACAATCCATATTCAGCAAATGAACGACAGCGCTCAGCGCCTCCTGAACTTGCCGAACGATACGGAGCGACAGAGACCATTTTATACTCTTGTGTCTCCGGATCAGCAAGATCTGATGCGGAATCTGCTGGCAAAAATCAAGCTCACCGGCAAAGGGACCGCTGAAAATGTGCGGCTGCGGCGTCACGACAAGCGAGTCGTCCCCACTGACATCAATGGCAGCTATGTCAAGTCCGGCGAGCATGGCATGATTGAGCTTTTTGTCACTGATATCCGCGAAAAATTGGCCATCTATCACCAGCTGCAAAAAAGCCGTCAACGTTTGCAGTCGCTTTTTGACGGCATTACAGATCTCATTTGTGTCCTGGCGATCGACCATAAACTGCTGATGGGAAATAGACGCTATCTGGAATTCACCGGCAATACCTCCGGATCGATTGTGGACACAACCTGTTACAAGGCTCTTTTTAATCGCAGCGAACCGTGTGAGATTTGTCCGGCGAGCAAAACATTCGAGACCGGCGAGACGAACTTTAGCGAGATCTATCACAAAGGTCGCATTTACCATATCTGGACATTTCCGATGCAAAACCAGAACGGCAAGCCCGAATATCTCGCCGAGTACATCAAAGACGTGACCGAAGATAAAGACATGGAACGACAATTGATCAAAGCTGAAAAGCTGGCATCTATAGGATTGTTATCCTCAGGCATTGCGCACGAGCTGCGCAATCCGCTGAATATCATCGAGACCGCGCGATACTCGATCGAGACGAGCCTTGATCACAAGACGCCGGACATCCTGCAGAAATTATCGATCATCAAATCGAGCATCAAGCGTTCATCCGCCATCATTGACAACCTGCTGCAATTCTCCCGTCATTCTGATCTCAGCAGGGAACGCATTGATTTGCCAGCCCTCATAAAAAGCACGCTCGCACTGCTTTACAAGGAGATGATGCGCGTGAATGTTCAGACGCTGTTGGCGCTGGACGACACCCCCGCTGTTTATCTCAATCTCGATTCTCTGAAACAGGTCTTTCTCAATATCATTCAGAATGCCATTCAGGCTTTGCCACAGGGGGGACATTTGCGCGTACAGTCGTCATTGAACGAGGACAAAAAGTGGGTGACCGTTGAATTCAGCGATGACGGCCCGGGAATCTCGCCTGAGAATCTGAAGCACATTTTCACCCCGTTTTTCACCACCAAAGCGCCCAAAGAAGGGACGGGATTGGGCTTGTACCTGTCTTATACTCTCCTCAAGCGGGAAGGCGGCGATATACAGGTTGAGAGTCGAGTCGGTAAGGGCACAACATTTCGGGTGCTGTTGCCGGCAGAAACATGAGGGGCGCCATTGCCCCGTCCGATTTCCAGCCTGCAGGCGCTCGATTCATTGGCGGCAGCATATCCAGGAAGGGAATTCGCCGACCTGCTATCGCCCATGAGCAGACAGCCCCATCGCGTCGTTCAGATGCTT
>RQOI01000314.1 GCA_003854995.1 Candidatus Zhuqueibacterota bacterium | reverse complement strand
GCTGCCGCCATTGTATTTCAGCGGATGATCTCTTTTCCACGCCAGGATCATCTCCATCCATTTGCTGTTTTTCTTTTTTTCAATGACTTTGTTGATTTCTTGCAGCACCTCTTTTACATCGCCGACCACCGGCAAATCGACCTTGACATTTTTTTGAATGGACGTCGGATCGATATCGATGTGGATAATTTTTGCTTTGGGGGCAAAGGTGTCCAGTTTGCCGGTGACACGATCGTCAAATCGCGCACCAATGGCGATCAACAGATCGCACTTTTGCACGGCATAATTGGCGTATGCGGTGCCGTGCATGCCGAGCATCTTGAGCGCCTTGGCATCTGTCTCCGGAAAAACGCCAAGCCCCATCAACGTCGTGGTCACAGGTATATCGGCATTATCAGCCAGTCTTTTCAATTCGGCGCTGGCGCCGCTCGCCACTACGCCGCCGCCCGCATAAATGACCGGCCGCTTGGCTGCGGCGATCATGTCCGCAGCTTTTTTAATCTGCTGCGGATGACCTTTCAGGGTCGGTTTATAGCTGCGAATGTCAATTTTTTCCGGATAGGGCGCGCTGCACGTTGCCTGCTGGATATCCTTCGGCACATCCACCACCACCGGGCCGGGGCGACCCGAACGAGCAATGTAAAATGCGGATTTCAATATCGCCGGCAGATCCTGCACAGATTTGACCAGATAGTTATGCTTTGTCACCGGCCGAGTGATGCCGATGATGTCCGCTTCCTGGAATGCGTCATTGCCGATGAGATGTGAATGAACCTGGCCCGTGACAGCGACGATCGGAATGGAGTCCATATAGGCAGTGGCCAGGCCCGTCACCAGATTGGTCGCGCCGGGCCCGGATGTCGCCAGACAGACTCCCACCTTGCCCGATGCGCGAGCATAGCCATCAGCCGCATGCACCGCACCTTGTTCGTGGCGCGTCATGTAGAACGTGATATCCTCATTATAGAGTTTATCAAAGATATCCAGCACCGCGCCGCCAGGATAGCCGAACACGGCGGCGACTTTTTCCTGTTTGAAGGCATGGAGGATCATCTCCGCACCGGTCATTGAATTTTTCACACGTCCTTCCCTCTCCAAATGCGAACCGCCCATAACCATAACCCACATGCTCGATGCGGTGCGAGAGGATTGTCCTTATACTATTTAGCGTTACGTGGAGATTTTTTTGTATGAGGCTTGCCCCTTGCACCAGCAATTTTCAGCTGAGCAAGAGGTCTAGAATGATGAGGCCCAGTACAGATAGTACGGGAACCAGCAGATTGACAAAGCACACCACACCGGCCTTTGCAGCATGAATCGAGCAAGATGTTGGGTGATGCGCTTGCATATAAATTGAATCCTGTTCGTTTATACGGTCGATTAATATAACAAAATAATTTTAAAGGTCAAGATAAAAAACGAAAATTTCGTAAAAGGTCAGTT
>RQOI01000313.1 GCA_003854995.1 Candidatus Zhuqueibacterota bacterium | reverse complement strand
TCCTTCAAGATCTTTGCCGGCGACGAAATCACTGATTTGATCAAAAAGACGGACGATGGCGTCATCAGCTTTTCACTTGCGGATGAAAGCGCTTTAGCTGACGTGCGTTTGCACATCAAATCGCACGAGTCCGAGACATGGGTTCCTCTTGACGCGCAATGCAGAGGCACTGTTTATACTGCTCCTGTTCCGCAAGACTGGGCAGAAGGATTTACGTCACTGAAAATTACAGCCCAGGATATCCATGAAAATATCCTTGAATATATAGTCAATCCGGCCTTCCATTTCGGCGACTCTGTCCAAACGATCATAGCGCCCGATTCTGCGGCGACGATCAGCGATAGCCCAAAGGTCTTTTCGCTCGGGCAGAACTATCCGAATCCCTTCAATCCTGTGACGACCATAAGGTATTGCATCCCTGAAAAGAGCTCTGTCATTTTAGCCGTCTATGATATCCTGGGCCGCCAAGCTGCACTACTGGTCGATGAAGAAAAACCGGCAGGCGATCACAAAATACAATTTGACGGCCGCAATCTTGCGAGCGGCGTTTATATCTATGTGCTCCAGGCGGGTGATTTTTGTGCGCAGAAAAAAAGTATACTTTTAAGGTAGTTGCTGTGGCGAATAAAAAATAATCGATCAAACTGCCGCATATTCAGAGGGTATGCGTGCTTGATTGATATCAGCGCTATCCAGGCAGTACACGTCAAAATTGAAGATGATACGCTCTATGTCGATTTGTCCGATGGACGAACCATCGCCGTGCCGCTGGCGTGGTATCTGCGCCTCTATAAAGCGAGCAAACCTCAAAGGTCTGACAGACCTTTGAGGTTTTTAACTTTCAAAGAGTGGCTTGAGCAGCGCAATTTATGAATCTGAGCCCGCGACATCGCCGAGGTTCTGCGAAGATGTGAATCGCAGCCAAAGGCCGATATCGTGCAGAGCCTGCGGGAAGCGCGCGATCAGTTCGAAGCCGAGTTCATCCGTACCACCCTGCGCAGCCACGACTGGAACATCCAAACGACCGCGGAGGTGCTGGGGATCGACCGGACGCATCTGTGGAAAAAGATGCGGAGGTTTTGGATAGAGAGATGAAACGTTTAAGACCCAAGAAAGTCCAACAAGACTTTGGAATAAAGCCGTTGCCGGCGCTCGTTGTACACCTTGAAGGTGTGCGATGAATTTGAGTATGCTATCGAAAGGGCAAAACATTTCACAATCGAAAAGAACATGAGTGCACTATGCGCCTGACAAACTGCTTGAAGATTGTGTCGGTGTCGCTGATGTTTCTCTGCGGCGAACTGTTTTCTCAAAGCACTCTTGATGGCAAGGTCACAGATGACGGTTCAGAACCCGTGCAGGGCGCACTGGTCGAGTTGATCGACCAGGCAGATGCCACGCGAAAATTCAGCAGCGTCACGGACGAAAACGGCCGCTATGTGATCACAATTTCTGCGACGGCAGTCGGCGGGTCCGCGGACAAACGGCCGGCGTTTTTGCTGCACAACCATCCAAATCCGTTCAATCCGTCAACCATCATCATCTGTGAACTGCCTGAACCACAGACGATCCGCGTTGAAATTTATAATGTTTTAGGGCAAAAGATAAAGACAGTGTTTGACGGCTTTCAAACTAGAGTCGGTCAATTTCTTTGGGACGGCGCTGATGATAGCGGCCGAGGCGTCACTGCCGGTGTTTATCTGTGCGCCATGACTGCCAATGGCGTGAGAATCATCCGCAAGATGCTGTTGGTTGACGGCCATACAGGCGTGATCCGGTCGCCAGCCAGTCAGGCCGGCGGCGCATTGGGCAAACAGGCTTTAAATCAGTATCTGTTCCGGATCAGCGGCGACGACATTGAAACATACGAAGCGTATGATGTCGACATCACCGGCAATCAAACCATGAATGTCACCATCGTGCGGACCGTCACCGACAATAGCCAATGGGCGAACTTGACCACCGGCGCCTGGTGCGCCTATAACAACGACCCGGCGAATGCCGCCACTTACGGCCTGCTGTACAACTGGTACGCGGTGAACGACAGCCGCAAGATTGCCCCGAACGGCTGGCATGTGCCGACGGACACGGAGTGGCAAATTTTAGTCGATTATTTGGGCGGAAGTTCCGTTGCCGGTGGAAAGATGAAAGAGGCAGGCACCGCGCACTGGAACAGCCCCAATACCGGCGCCACCAACGAAAGCCGCTTCTCCGGATTGCCTGGCGGCTGCCGCTACAACGATGATGGCTATTTCGCCAGTATGGATAGCTACGCCTATTTTTGGTCTTCTGCGGAGAGCCATAGCAGCCACGCGTGGTACCGCATCATGCACTACGATCTCACCGACGTCTACCGCTACTACCTCAATAAGCCTTTCGGGTTTTCGGTGCGCTGCGTGAGAGATTAGATTATTTGGCTATTTGGCTAATTTACTGTATCCTGCTTTGCGGGGTCGAAATATTTTTTGAAAATCAATGCAAGCAAATGAAATCTTTACCTTTTGTACATATTATTGTACTTTAAGAGTAAGTACCAATGTACAATAGGAGTCAAAAATGCAAAGAATACAATTAGATAAAGATATTCAGCCTCTATCTGAATTTAGAGCCAATATCGCTTCATTTATTGATAAAATCCAGAAAACAAAACGCCCCCTGGTCATTACACAACACGGCAAAAGTGCAGCAGTTATACTAGCGGTTTCCGAATACGAACAACTTGTTGATCGGTTAGAGCTCCTGACAGATATACAAGTAGCTGAAAATCAACTCAACAAGGGCGAAGGAATAGATCATAAAGATGTTAAAAATCAAATACTCGGAAATCTCAACGAATGAAAATTATATGGTTGCCATTAGCGGTCCAAAGAATGACTGAAATTGGAGCTTAACGATTCTTTTTTTATTCGGGAGACAAGCAAGAGTCGCCGCATATTCACAGGCATGAGTACTTTGATTGATATCAACGCCATCCAGGCAGAGCACGTCAGCATTGAAGACGATACGCTCCTTGTCGATTTATCCGACGGACGAACCATCGCTGTGCCGCTGGCGTGGTATTCGCGCCTCTTGCATGCCGCGGCGGACGAAAGAGACAACTGGCAGTTGATCGGCAGAGGCGAGGGCATTCACTGGCCGGA
Source organism: Candidatus Zhuqueibacterota bacterium (assembly GCA_003854995.1). GTDB lineage: Bacteria > Zhuqueibacterota > Zhuqueibacteria > Residuimicrobiales > Krinioviventaceae > Kriniovivens. The sequence goes on along the minus strand of RQOI01000313.1, from coordinate 707 downwards.
TCTGGATGAGGACATTAGCGTGGAAAATTTACTCGCCGGCAAGCCGTCGCAGGAGGGGCAACGGTCATTCAAAGAGTGGCTTGATTTCTGACCCGATCCCTCGCAAGGATCGGCTCAGGACCGCGCTTTAAAATTCGTATTCTATGCCAAAAATCGGCAGCGCTCCCCATTGATAAATCGTATCGACCTGCTGTTTGGCAGAATTCCAGTAATAAGCGGAGACGTTCTGCCGATTCAATGCGTTGTAGACCGACAGATAAAGGACGAGATTCGTCCTGGAGAAATGCCAGCGCCGATCGACGCGCAGGTTCAGATAGTTAAAGTGGGGATTGCGCGCCTGATTCACCAGATTCGAATTCAATACTCCAGTGTTGGCCTCGAGCGACTTGGCCTCGTCGAATGGCGTGTACGGACGACCTCCGGAATAGATCCAGTGCAGGCTGAATTCCCACTTGTCCGATGGCTTGAAGCCGCCTTCAATGCTGGCGATAAGCCGCTGGTCAAAGATTCGCTCCCGCCATATCCCGCCATAATCCTGATAACGCGAACGGAACCAGGACAAACTGGCCAGTCCATAGATATTTTTCGCCAGTTTCTTTTGCACCATCATCTCTATCCCCTCTGAAAAGGCCTTTCCGATATCGAACAGTTGCTGGTGCTGCCGATAAAAGCCATTGTTGTAAAACGGTTCATCGATGATGAAAAAC
>RQOI01000312.1 GCA_003854995.1 Candidatus Zhuqueibacterota bacterium | reverse complement strand
TTCCAGTCGTTTTTTGGCATCAATGACCGCATCAACGATGGCGCGGTACATGGTCGGCACGCCCGGGAAAACGCTCACTTTGTACTTTTTTATCAGACGAATGACTCGCTGTGCGTTGAAACGCGGCTCGACGATCAGAAGAGCTCCGGCTTGTATCGCCAAATGATGACATGCGGTCATGCCGTAGCTGTGAAAAAATGGCAACACGCCGATGACGATATCGTTGCCGTCTTTCAGGGTTCCCATCCACGCGCGCGTCTGCAGCACATTTGCCACCAGATTTTTGTGCGTCAATGCAACCGCTTTGGGTGTTCCAGTTACACCGCCGGTGAACAACAGGACAGCCGTGTCGGAAGGCCGCAGGCTTTGTGCCGGTCTGGCGATGCGGTCAGCCAATAATTTTTCGAACATTATGCCGCGGCTCTTTACCGGCCGTTCCTTTTTCGTCGTTCTGCTTTTCATCAAAAACAACACGCGCGCCCACATCGACATGAAAGAGTGTATGGATGTCAACACGATATATTGAATGGGGCAGTTGCTGAGCTGATTTTCAATTTTGTCATACTTGCGATCGATCGCGATGAGCAAGCGGGGTTCGACAATAGTCAATAGCGTTTGTATCTCCGGCCCGGAGAGCAGCGGATTGACCGGAACGGCGATGGCGCCGATGCGCAGCGCAGCCCAGTACGACAGCAGGAACTGCGGTGTGTTGGGCAAAATCAAGGCCACACGATCGCCTTTTTCAAGCCCCAATTCCTGAAAAGCCGCTGCAACGCGATCAACCGCTTTGTTAAAGTCGCGAAAGGAATAGATTCTGCCAAAATAGCAAAAGGCAGGCTGATTCCGGTGCAAATTCACCGTCCGTTTAAAGAGATCATTGAGAGTGATGTCCGGAATGTATATTTCACTCGGCACACCGACATCATAATGGCTGAGCCATGGCTTTAATTCCACCCTTGTCTTTTTTTTGCCCACGGGAAATATAAAGCCGGACAGCTTTGCGATGATCTTTTTTGCGTTCACGACAATGGACATGCGCATTACGAGACCATTTTCACCCTTTTACTGCCCTCAGATGTGATCATGATGCCCGGACGGCCTGCAACCGGCATTGTCGTCGGCAGAGGCTGCAAACGTACGTCTGCTGCAGGTCATGAAACAACAAAAGCCCACACTTGGTCAAGTGTGGGCTTTTGTTTTCATGTCCAGTTCTATTTATAAACCTTTGCTGAGCAAATCGAGTTCATATTCAGCGGATTTACGCCATTGACGGTCAGAGGCGGCCGCCTCAAAGTATTTCTTGGCTTCGTCAAGCCTGCCAAGTTTTTTTGCCGCTGTGCCGGCCTCAAAGTTGGCGGCGCCTTTGAATTTTTTCGTCACTTTCAGACAATTCTGTGCCGCATCCAGGGCCTCCTGATAGCGGCCTGTCTTGTTGTTTGCGGCAGCCAGTCGATAGTAGGCTTCGTCATATTTTTCGTCGATGGAGATGGCCATTTCAAAAGCATTGATGGCATTTTCAACCTGGCCATCCGTCATATAGGCCTCACCCAGACTGTTGAAGGCTTTCTCATAGTCCGGTTTCACCTGGGTTGCCATGGTAAAGTATTTGATGGCATTCTTTGTATCTTTGATACGATTATATGAGAGCGCCAGCATGTAGATATTCGTTTCACGTTGAGGATTGATATCGACCGCTTGCTGATAGGCTTCGACAGCGTTCGAAAAATCCTTGTTGTCATAATGAGCCTTTCCCATGGCCGCAAAGGCGGCATAGTTTGTCGGATCAGCCTCAACAGCCTTTTTATAGGCCGCGACAGCTTCATCGTACTTGCGCTGTTTTGCCAGAGTCAGGCCTTTGCCCTGGTAGGCATTGGAGTTGCTCGGATCCAGGGCCAAAGATTTATCATAAGCGGCGACCGCTTCATCGTACTGACCCTGCTTGAAAAGCGTATTACCTTCATTATAAGCCAATTTCGCATCATTCATCTTCTTGGTATACGCCTGATCAGAATTCAGTTCATCTTGCAGCTTGAGTATCTCGCCGTTCAGTGATTCATATTGTTCTTTGAGCTTGTTATACTCGTCAGTTGTAATTCCCTGGGCGGACATTTTGACGCTGACGTCTTTGAGCGCTCTCACCTTTTCATCATACTGAGCCTTTTTCTGCTCAGTGCTTTGAGCCAGAACGACTCCCAGCAGAAACAGAACGGCTAAAACCAGCAGAAATTTCGTGGCGTTTCGTACTTGCATGGATTTCTCCTCTTTATTATTCAACTCTCAAATATGATACATGTGCCGAAGGCGGGATTCGAACCCGCACACCCGGTCAGGCACTACCCCCTCAAGATAGCGTGTCTACCAATTCCACCACTTCGGCCGCAAAAATGATGCTGCAAATTTATTCCGTCGGCAGCGTCCCGGCACCGTCACTGGGCGCGACTTCCGGCAGCGTGCGGGCGGGCGACGCCATACGCTGTTCGCGCGCTCTCTGCATGATCGACGTCTGGTCTTCAGTTCCTCGCGTGATCATGCCCAGAATGAGCGCAATGACCATAAAGGCAGTCGCCAGGATGGCCGTCGCTCGCGTCAGAAATGGGGCGCTGCCCTGACCGCCGAACAGCTGGTTCATACCGCCGCCGGCGATGCCGGCCAATCCCCCGCCCTTGCCGGACTGAACCAATATAACAAAAACAAGCAGAAATGCAACAATTACGAAAATTCCGATCAAGATTGCGTATATCATGACTTCTCCACGATCTAGGCGTTCACAATGCGCAAGAAAGAATCAGCTTTCAGGCTGGCGCCGCCGATGAGGCCGCCATCAATATCCGGCTGCGCCAGCAGCTCGGCGGCGTTCTCCGGCTTCATGCTGCCGCCATATTGAATTCGAATCGCATCGGCCAGCTCCCGGCTGTACAGCTCTGCCAGAAAGGTGCGAATGAAGCGGTGCACAACCTGAGCCTGTTCCGGCGTCGCCACTTTGCCTGTGCCGATTGCCCACACCGGCTCATAGGCGATGACCAGTTTCGCCGCATCAGCCGCACTCAGCCCGGACAGAGCGCCTTTCATCTGCTTTTCAACGACTGTCTCAGTCTCAGCCGCTTCGCGCTCCTCGAGCGTTTCACCGACGCAAACGATTGGCGTCAATTTGTATTCGAGCGCCTTTTTGATCTTTTTATTGACGCTCACATCGGTTTCGCCGAAAAACTGGCGTCGCTCGGAATGACCGATGATGACAGACTGACAGCCAACGGCGGTCAACATGCCAGCGCTGACCTGACCGGTGTAAGCGCCGTTCTCTTCCCAATACAAATCCTGTGCACCGAGCCAGATCGGCGTGCCCTGAATGACCCGATGCACGGCATACAGATTTGTAAAGGGCGGACATAAAACAACATCGACTGCCAAGTTATCATATTGAGCCTTGATATCCTGGGCCAGCCTGACAGCTTGCTCGATGTTGGTGTTCATCTTCCAGTTTCCGGCAACAATTCTCTTTCTCATCTCAATCCTGATGACTGTCTATTGTCCTGACGCAAATTTAACCAACAATTCCGAAAAATGTTCCGCCAATGCGCTGCAGCTATTTTACGCTGTCCATATGCTTGATAAAGTCCAATATCTTGACTGAATATCCCCACTCGTTGTCGTACCAGGCCACCACTTTGACGAAATGGTCATTCAGAGAAATGCCGGCGCCGGCATCAAATACGGACGTGCAGGATTCTCCGATGAAATCAGAGGAGACGACCTGTTCTTCCGTGTATTTGAGAATACCTTTCAGCTCACCTTCGGACGCTTTTTTCATCGCGGCCTTGATGTCATCGTAGGTCGCGCCCTTTTCGAGACGGCAGGTCAAATCGACGACCGACACATTGAGCGTCGGAACGCGGAACGCCATGCCGGTCAACTTGCCATTCAGTTCCGGAATGACTTTGCCCACTGCCTTGGCAGCGCCGGTGCTGGACGGGATGATATTGCCGGCCGCAGCGCGACCGCCGCGCCAGTCTTTTTTCGATGGTCCATCGACGGTCTTTTGCGTCGCCGTTGTCGCATGCACGGTCGTCATCAGACCTTCCACGATGCCGAATTCATCATGCAACACCTTGGCCAGCGGCGCCAGACAGTTCGTCGTGCAGGAGGCATTGGAGACGATATCCATGTCTTTGGTATATTTTTTGTGATTCACGCCCATGACGAACATGGGAGCATCTTTCGACGGCGCGGAAATGATGACCTTTTTCGCCCCAGCCTGCAGGTGAGCCTTTGCCTTGTCGATCACCGTGAAAACTCCGGTCGATTCGACGATATAGTCGGCGCCGATTTCACCCCAGGGGATCTCATCTGGATTCATCTTGGCGAAAACGCTGATGGCCTTGCCGTTGGCGACAAGCTTGCCGTCTTTTGCCTTCAGATCGCCCTTGAAATGGCCGTGAACAGTATCATATTTGGTCATATAGACCATGTAATCCGCATCGATATATGGATCATTGATGCCGACAAATTCAAAATCGGGATTGTTCGCCCCGGCGCGAAAAACAAGCCGTCCGATTCGTCCAAAACCATTGATTCCAATCTTAATTGCCATATTGATCTCCCTGTTTCATGTCCAGTGAACAAATTTTATACAAAGTTGATCGGCATTTACCCCTACGTCGTAGGCATAGAGCCGGAAAAACATAAACTACAAAGTATAGTAATTTTTTCACAAAAAGTCAAGCGATAAAGTCTTTTTGCGTAAGAGAGGTCAGTTTCTGGCAAAGACGCAAAGATCAACTTGGCGCGGCCTTTGGCTGCAACCCAAAATATCCAAACCACCGAGGGCACCGAGACCGCCGAGAAAATAGATGGAAAACTTGAGAGTATATCACGTTCGCTCTAGCCTGAAAAATTCACCCACACCA
>RQOI01000311.1 GCA_003854995.1 Candidatus Zhuqueibacterota bacterium | reverse complement strand
TGATTTGATATTTGACATTTGATATTTGACATTTGAAAGACGGCGAGAGACAGCCGCAGAAAATCCGCTGTTATTCCAGGTAATTGACGAACAGGTGATTTTGACTACAATATTAGTCAAAATGACTAACAAACGCTTTGACCTTGTCTACGATACTGAGTTCGTATCTCAAATGCGGTTCATTGAGCGCAAATATCACTCGCTCATTCGCGTGACAGTCGAGCAGCAGCTTGCTTTTGAGGCCGATGTTGAGACCCGTAATCGCAAACCCTTGACCAGAGAAACTGAGTTTGGCGCGCGTTGGGAACTGCGGTTTGGCGATGATAATGAGTTACGTGTCTTCTACAGCGTTTATCCGGAAGAAGCAAAGGTTCACATCCTGGCGATTGGAATCAAAGTACGAGAGCGTCTGTATATTGGTGGAAAGGAAGTAAAGTTATGAATATTGCCCCTCTCGCTGATGTCAAAGCGCGTTTCAGCGCATACATCAAGAAAACTCAAAGCGAGCCGGTGATCGTAACGAAAAATGGCAGACCGGTTGCCATTATGATCGGGATTTCAGATCAAGATGATTTAGAGCGCATCATGTTGGCCACCTCGCCAAGGTTGCAGACACTGCTTGATGACGCAGAGCATCGCATTCAAGAAACAGGCGGCATGAGCCATGATGACGTATGGGCTCAGGTCGAAGCCGAGACAAAGGCTCAGGAATAACAGCTCAGGCAGTTCATCACAAAATCCCTCAATACCGAACGCCACTCACCACCGAACCCCGTACCTAGCGTACGGTGAGGCTTCCGCCGGAAGCAGTTAGGAGTGAGGGCGTTTGCTTTTTAGCCACGAGTCGCCGCCCCAGACTTCCGAATTCTACGAGAATTCGGAAGTCTAAAACGCCGCCGCGATTTGCATCTCAACTCACTTCAATCAGCTACCTCTGCCTTGGCCTGCGCCAGAAGGCGCTTGGCGTCATGCGTCTACAATCAAATGTCAAATGTAAAATATCAAATCTCAAATGTCGTTGGCCCGTTATGCCGGCTCATGGCCAGCTCTACCCCATCGGCCAGCCAGGTTTCGATGGCGTC
>RQOI01000310.1 GCA_003854995.1 Candidatus Zhuqueibacterota bacterium | reverse complement strand
GAGTGGCTCTTTTTCATCAGCGTGCCGTTCGCTTGTCTCTTCATCTGGGAGATCCTCACCTTTTTTCTGGCCGGCCGTGCGCTGAAAGTTTTTGATCATCTCCGCCTGCTTGCGCTGTTGATCATGCCGCTTGGCGTCTGGATCGCCGCGACCGGCAAAGAGTACACCGGCATTGTCCTCATCGTCTTTTCCCTTGTTTTGCTGCTGGACAAGCTGTTAAAGACCGATATCACTCTGGATGGGCGCTATTACGCTTTTTTGGCCATCCAGATTGGGCTCACGCTGATCTTCAACGGCTATCTCACAGCCAGGTCTGTGGTGCTGTACGATCAGAGCTATCAACTGGATTTTCGAATTGTCACCATTCCGGTCGAAGATTTTCTCTACGGCATCTCACACATTTTGCTCACCATCATCGTCTATACGAAAATGAAGGGGCGCCTGGGTGGCTAAAATCGCGGTCATTGGCGGCGGCCTCGGCGGTCTGAGCGGCGCCATCCGTCTGGCGAAAATGGGCCATGACGTCGAGTTGTTCGAAAAGAACGACCGGCTCGGCGGCAAGATGAATGAACAGCGCCTCGGCGCCTATCGGTTTGATGCCGGCCCCTCGCTCATCACCATGCCCTTCATCATCGAAGAGCTCTTCGACTTTGCCGGCGTTCGACGACGCGACTTTATCGAATTTGTGGCTGTTGAGCCGATCTGTCGCTACTTTTTCCCGGACGGCTCCACCTTCAATGCCCATGCTGATCGTCGTAAAATGATCGATGAATTGCGGTCATTTGCGCCCGCTCAGGTTCACGCCTTTGAAAAATTTATGGCTTATGCCAAACGCATCTATGACATCACCACAGATGTCTTTGTGCTCCATTCCATTCATGAACTGGCCGACCTGTTGACATGGAGGACGGCGGCCAAAATGGTCAGGATCGGCCAGATCGATGCCTTTCGCACCGTGCACCAGGCGGTCAGCCGCTTTTTTCAGGACAAACGGCTGGTGCAGGTTTTCGATCGCTATCCGACCTACAACGGCAGCGACCCCTTTCAGGCGCCCGCCACGCTCAATACCATTCCCTATGTCGAGTTCGGGCTTGGCGGCTTTTATATCAGAGGCGGACTGTACCGGCTCGTCGAGGCGCTGGCACAGGTGGCGCAAGGACTGGGCGTCACCCTGCAGACATCGATGCCGGTGGAAAAGATCCTCCATCGTGAAAAAAAGATCTGCGGCCTGCAGGTGAATGGGACCATGCGGGCCTTCGACGCCCTTCTGTGCAATGCGGATGTCGTCGAATCCTTTCACACGCTGATAGACGACTATACAGACGTGCGCGACCGGCTGAGCGCCTTTGAACCCTCTCTTTCAGGCATGGTGTTCTTGTGGGGAGTGCGGAGGCGCTTTGACCGGCTGGCCCAGCACAATATTTTCTTTTCCGAAAATTACGAGCACGAATTCCGGCAAATTTTTGCCGATCGCACGCCGCCCGACGATCCGACAGTCTATATTGCCATCACCAGCAAAGCGGACGCAGAGCACGCGCCGGCGGACGGAGAAAACTGGTTTGTGCTCATCAACATGCCCTATTTGACTGGGGAGCAGAACTGGGCGGCGGCTGTCGAAAAGACGCGCGGCATTGTGCTGAGCAAACTGAAAAGGCACGGATTGGAGATCAGAGATGTAATCGAGCAGGAACAGGTGTACACCCCGAAAGATTTTCACCGCCTCTATGGCAGCAATAAAGGCAGCATCTACGGCATCTCGTCGAATGATCGCCGGATGGCGTTCCGCCGGCCGGCCAATCGATGCAAAAGACTGGCCGGTCTCTATTTTGCCGGCGGCTCGTCGCATCCGGGCGGCGGTGTGCCGCTGGTCATCCAATCCGGCAAGATCGCCGCAGAGTTGATTGATAAACAAATGAAATGAATGGGCAACAACAGGCTGCACGCGCATTCACGTGCCTTTGCAGTCCTGTATTGAAGAGGAGAAACGGCACAAATGAAAAAACTCGTCGTCATCGGCGCCGGATTTGGCGGCCTGTCCGTCGCCATCCGACTGCAGGCTGCGGGATACGCGGTCACTGTTTTGGAAAAGAACCGGCACGTCGGCGGACACGCCTATCCGCTGGAAAAGAATGGCTATAAATTCGACATGGGCCCATCCCTGATCACCGCGCCGCCGGTGATCGAGGAAATTTTCAATGCTGCAGGCAAAAAGCTATCTGACTATATAGAGCTCATTCCGCTCGATCCCTATTATCGCATCTATTTTCACGACCAGACCTACATCGATTATTCGCCCGATTCGGACGCGATGAAAGAGCAGATGGCCGCGTTCAATGAGCGCGATGCCGACAAGTATGATAAATTCATCGCTGCATCAAAGAAAATCCATGATGCAGTGATGGTGGAAAAACTTGGCGCGCAACCGTTCATGAACTGGAGCACCATGCTCTCCTTTGCGCCGCGCGCGTTGCGATTGGGCGCCTTAAAGACCTCCTATCAATTTGCCAGCGGCTTTTTCAAAGATTTTCGTCATCGCTTTATCTTTTCATTCCATCCTCTCTTCATTGGCGGCAATCCCTTCAAATCGCCGGCCGTCTATCAGATGATCCCCTATCTCGAAAAAGAACAGGGCGTCTGGTTCACACATGGCGGCATGACGACCCTGGTACAGGCCTTCCGGCGACTGTTCGAGGACATTGGCGGCCAGGTGATCACCGAAGCGCAAGTGAGCAAAATAGCCATCAAGGATGGAAAGGCCGTCGGCGTCCATGTCGGCGACTCATTCTACCCGGCAGATGCGGTCGTCTCCAACGCCGATTTTATCCACACCTGCAAAGACCTGCTGCCCGCCGCGGTGCGAAAGAAATGGTCGGATAGGCGGCTCAATAAAATCTCCTATGGCATGAGCGCTTTTTTGCTCTATCTGGGCGTGCGCAAGCAGTTTCCGCAATTGAAGCATCATACGCTCATCCTGTCCGAGCGCTACCGACCGCTCATCGAGGATATTTTTACCAAAAAGATTTTGCCGGACGATTTCTCCATGTATCTGCACGTCCCCACTCGCACCGATGCCGGCATGGCGCCGGCCGGGGGCGAGAGCATGTATGTGCTCGTGCCCGTGGCCAACCTGCAGAGCGGCATCGATTGGCAGCAGCAGGGTGAGCTGTTCAAGAATCGCATTCTCAGTTTTCTCGAAAAGCAGTTCGGCCTGGATGGGCTGCTGGAAAACCTCGAGGTGTGCGAAATGTTCACGCCCGACGATTTTCGCCAAAAGAACAACAACTATTACGGCAGCGCCTGGGGCGTGGAGCCGAAACTGACCCAGACGGCGATCTTTCGCCCGCACAACCGCAACGAAGACGTGCCGAATCTCTATCTGGTCGGCGCCAGCACCCATCCCGGCGCCGGCCTGCCCGGCGTGATGATGACGGCAGAGACCACGGCGGGAGTGATACAGGGGGATATGCCGGTTTGATTTTTCGAGATTGAAAACCGCAGAGGACGCCGATGATCAAAGCCATGATATCGCCGCTGCACGAGGCGATCTTTCGTCCCTACATTCGCCATTTGCTGAAAAAGCATTTCAACGCCATTCGCCTGTTGGGAGAGACGCCGAATTTTGCCGATCACGCGATACTGCTGCTGCCAAACCACTCGACCTGGTGGGATGGCTTTTTCATCCATTTTCTCAAAGTGGCGGTTCTGCAGCGGCCAACCTATTTGATGATGCTGGAAGAACAGCTGGCAAAAAATCGTTTCTTTTCGTATGTTGGCGCCTATTCCATCGATCCGGCCTCTGCGCGCGAAAATTTGCGCTCGCTCTCTTACAGTCGCGACTTGCTGCAGCGACCGGAAAAGCCCGTCGTCTGCGTATTCCCGCAAGGCGTGTTGTCAGCCTGGGGTGTGCGACCATTTGGCTATCGGCGCGGCATCGATCTCATTGTGCGCAAAATGACCATGCCGCTCAACGTCTGTCAGATCGCGTTCAAATGCGAATTCCTTGCGGCGCAGCGCGCTGACGTGTTCATGAAATT
>RQOI01000309.1 GCA_003854995.1 Candidatus Zhuqueibacterota bacterium | reverse complement strand
GGCCTGACCGGCAACGTGAATTTCGTCGCCGGCGACATCAACTTTGACTTTGGCGAGAATCCGTCCGAAAAGCCGGTGGACAGAACCGTTCGAAAAATTTTGTCGAGCGCATCCAAACTCGATTTGCAGGTCTCGCTCAAGAGTGACGACGATAAAACCGAACTGGGTCTTGATTCCAACCTCGATGACCTGTTTGCCACGGAATTGAAAAAGATCCTCGGCGAAGAAATTCAACAGGCGCGCACCAGAATCGAAGCGGAAGTGCAAAAACAGGTCGCCCAGCATAAAGAAACGTTCGATACATTCGTCATGACAAAGACCGACGCGCTCAAAGCCGAGATGACAAAATACGAAAACATGCTGAACGAACAAAAAGCGCTCATCGAAAAGAAGAAAAAAGAACTGGAAGCGAGGATCGAAGAGGAGAAGCAAAAGGCGAAGGAAGGCATTCAAGACGAAGCAAAAAAGCGCTTGAAAGGATTATTTGACTAGGCGAACGGCTCGCGCCCAGCGCAGTTGTCGCGCTGCTCTACGGATCTATTGAATACGACGGAACACCCTCTACCGGATGGCGGCCTCCGCCACCTCATACTTGGAGGGGCATTTCAGCATGATCCTGTTCGCCTGAAAAACGCCATCAGCGCGCAGATGACCCTCGGCGACGACCCGCTGGGCATCGGCGAGCTGATCCGGCTTGACGCCCTTGTAATGCACGTGCAGGGTGTCCCCTCCCTCATGCAGTAGAAAAGTGACTTGTATGGCCTGCGGATCCCAGTTGATCGACGTCGGATCGACATAGCCATGCACCCGCACACCGTCGTGCGGTGCAAGATCTTCTTTTGCGAACAGCTCCGAGACCGTCAAGTAATATGCGGCATTGTCTTGAAAGCCGCTGTAAAACAAAAATATCACTGCTGCGATGATGATGACGACGCCGATGACTATCTTTGGTTTCATGCAGACCTCTCTATTGGGACCCGAAATATAGACAACGAAAAACAATTTGTCAACAATCATAATTTCTTGTACCTTTCAATAGAAAAAAAGAATATGGGGTCGTCGCGTGGCATTTGACTTGAACAATCCATTGATATCGATCATCCTGCCGGTGTTCAACAGGCGGCATCTCGTCATGCGCGCCATCCACTCGGTCGAGGCGCAGACCATAGATGACTGGGAATTGCTGATCATTGACGATGGCAGCTGGGATGCCGTTGAACAGGACATCCTGCCGCTCGTGGCGGAGCGACCCAATTACCGCTACATGAAACATGCCCAGCGTCGACTGTCGGCGTCGCGCAACATCGGCATGCACGCCGCGCTCGGCCATTTCGTCACCTTTCTGGACTCTGACGATGAGTATCGACCGGACCATCTCGAGCTGCGCCTCTCCTTCATGAAAGAGAATCCTGCCGTCGACATCATTCATGGCGGCGTCGAAATCATCGGGCCGCTGGAAACGCACTATGTGCAGGATGCTTTTCAGCCGGAGAAGAAAATTCACATCTCAAGATGTTGCGTGGGAGCGACATTTTTCGGCAAGAAAAGCGCGTTCATCGAAAGCGGCGGATTCAAAGAATTGCCCTATTCGGCGGAATCGGAACTGCTCCCACGACTTGAGGCGCAGTTCAATGTCAAAAAAGTCGACTTTCCGACCTACTGCTATTACACCGGCCTGAAAGACAGCATCTGCGCGCAACGACGAGAACAAGCGACGAAAAAATAAATGCTCTCTCTGGACTATCAAAATAAATTACTGCGGCCCGCCTGGGTTGAAGTCGATCTGGATGCCGTTGCGCACAATGTGCGAGCCATCAAACGTCACATCGGCGATGTGAAACTGCTCGCCGTGGTCAAGGCGAATGGCTATGGTCTCGGTGCAGTGATGATGGCGCGGGAGGTCGTGGCCAACGGCGCCGATTACCTCGGCGTCGTCATGCTGGACGAAGCCTATGAGCTCCGGCGCGCCGGCCTTGCTGCGCCAATGATCAATACCGGCGCGATCCTTGCCGACCAGGCCGACGCTGTCATCGACCTCGACATCGAGCAGATGATTGATCAGTACGATGTCGCGGTCGCCTTATCGCAGGCCGCGCAAAAGGCCGGCGCCACGGCGCGCGTTCATTTCAAAGTCGATACGGGCATGAGTCGATTCGGCGTCCACTATTCGCGTGCTGTGCCGGAAATGCAGCGTTTATTGACTCTGCCCAACATCAAAGTGGTCGGCCTGTTCTCGCATTTCCCCATGTCGGATGGCGTGGACAAAAGTTTCGCGCTGCTGCAGATCGAGCGGATGAAGATGATCAAACGCGACCTGGCAGCGCAAGGCATCCGCATTCCCCTCTGGCACATGGCCAACAGCGGCGGTGCGCTGGACTTGCCAGCAGCGCATTTTGACATGGTGCGCGTGGGTTTGCTGAATTACGGCTACTGGCCGTCATTCGACGTGCAGCAACCATTTGAGCTGGCGCCGGCGATGAGCGTCAGGGCGAAAATTGTCGCCATTCGCGACATCGAGCGCGGCGATACGGTGGGGTACGGGCGAAAATTCATGGCGACGCAGAAGGAACGCATCGCCGTCCTTCCCATCGGCTATGCGGACGGTTATGACCGACTGCTCAGCAAGATCGGTGTGATTTTGTGGCACGGCCAGAGAGCGCCGATCATCGGCGGACTCTGTATGGACGCGGCCTTTGTCAAGACAACTGACCTGGACGCCAAAATCGGCGATGTTGTGACGCTCATGGGCACAGATGGCGAGCAAAACATCTCTCCGCACGACATCGCCGCCCTGATCGGTTCAGTATCCTATGAAGTCATGGCGCAATTTGGCCGGCGCCTGCCGCGCGTCTATCTGAGAGACGACGCCGTCATTCGCATCGACAACTCTTTGACAGCGCAGAGCTCATCATGAGCAAGATGAGCCATCACGGCAGCGCAATCGAGCGTTTCTCCGGGTCGGCCTGCTCTCGATAAAACAGAGCGACGTGCCCCACCATGCCGACCATCTCGCAGTGGCAGGCATCTTTTATGCGCTCGCTCAGCTGTTGCTTCTGCTCTTTGAATTCCAGAAATCGAATTTTAACCAGCTCAAAATCGTCCAGCGCTTCGTCGATCGCCGCAATGACGGCTTGTGACAAACCGTTCTTGCCGATCGCTACGTGCGGTTTCATGGTATTGGCGAGACCGCGCAGATGACGACGCTGCGCTCCGGTCAATTTCTTCATCCCAGCTCCCTGCTGTCATTTTACTAAATCATGGACGCCATCGCACAACCAGTTGGCGACAGCCTGCCGATTGTTGACGATGACCAGTCGATCCTGGTCAAGCTTGTTGCGGATATTTGCCAGTTCGATGTAGACGGTTGTCGGCCGCACATTCTCCAGCATGTAGAGACTGCGCCAGGTGACAGTGCCGCCATAGCCGCGGCCGGGCTGATGTTCGGCGTATTCTTTTTGCACACGCCGATGCAACGTCTGCGCAAAACGCCGTCCCGCACTGTGATTTTTCTTATAGTAATAAAAAATATCGATTCTCTGCGAATTGGAGCGTGAATCAACATGCAGGACAATCGTGTACTGTCCTTTTGCGCCCTTTTGATTCCTTTGATAGAGATTGTTTATGATGTTCGCTCGCTGCGCCAATCTGGTCTTGGTGTTTCTGGATATCTTGGCGCCATCATGGTAATATTCATCGTGATCGCCGCGCAGGACGGGATTGTCGCGGATGCCATCGTTGCGATCCTGCACAATCATATAGACGGTCGCGCCATGTTCGATGAGCCGTCTGGCGAGACGAAGTGTAATGTCATAAGCGTACTCGTCTTCATAGAGACGATGATTGCCATACACGCCATAGGCGCCCGGATCCGGGCCGCCGTGGCCGCTGACCAGATAAAAATAATATCCCCGCAGCGAGTAATCGATGATATCGACGGATCGATAGTGCGGTCCGAACATGGGGAAATCGGCTGTTGCGACGGCATCGACTCTGTTGCTCTTTGGAATTTCCGCCGACGGCTGATCGCGCCCATCAGAATGCAGCAAATAAAAGGGCACCCACACCTCTTTATCCACTGTGTAATGATGCGGCCGGACGCCACTGCGCTGCAGTTCTTCATTATAATTCTGAATGGACTTGGCCAGCTGGTAGTCTGTAATGCCGAGTGTGGATCGGATATTGATGCCGTTGAACTCGTAGGAATGTATGGGCATATGATAGTAGAAATCGATGTTCAGATCGGTGCTCGCATCGAGAACATCCTGATTGAGTTCGAGGAATTTGTTGACATACTGTGTCGTCGTCGGCAGGTTATAGCGCCGAAAAAGCGCATAGATGCCGTCTCCTTTTTGCGGCCGCGCAGTGACCAGCGCTTGTGCATCAATATTCGGGTGAAAACAGAGGAGAAAAAGGGCAGCCAGGACGTGCTTTCGTATCATGCTTTCTTCAATTCTAGACTAAATTTGCTCTTCGGGCTTTACATCTCTGT
>RQOI01000027.1 GCA_003854995.1 Candidatus Zhuqueibacterota bacterium | reverse complement strand
GGCGACATCCGCATCATCGGCGCCGGCGCCTGGTGGGAGGAGGGAACGGCCGCGCAACTGGCGCAGGTGAACTGGTGGCACGCCGCGGGCAGTCCGGACGGCAGATGGATTGCCGCTGACAACTGGCACGGCATCATTGCGCTCTTTGATGCTAAAACGACGGAGAAAAAAATCCTGACGACCGGTCACCGGACCTACGGCGGCGGCGCCCATTTGCACGTCGGCTGGGACCTGAAAGGTGATATGGTCGAGTTCACCTCCAACAAGCTGGGCAATGCGGATGTGTGCATCGGCGTTGTGCCGAAAGAATGGTAACGCCTGAGGACGAGGAAAAAATGAAAAAATCGCTATTCATCAACCTGATCCTTTTCGCGTGCACTGCCTGTGGCCAGGTGAACATCGCCGATCGATCTATCGACTATAGCTTTATCATCCAGGACACTCCATCCCAACTTTTCACCATGCGGCAGGTCAACCAGAGCTATCTGTCGGCATATCGATTGGGCGCGCGCGGTTTATATGACCTGTTGCCCAACAACAGAACAGCCGATCTGCTCCAGGTCGGTTTGCAGGCGCTCTTTCTCATGCCATTGACGCATGAAGAAGGACATCGCTCCATCCTGACGGTGAACAACATTGGCTCGATTTCGCAGCCCTACTTCAACAAGCATGGCGCGGCCTATGTAAAGGGAGTGACGGATCAAACGTTGAAAAATCTGCGCGATGCCGATCTGCCCACCTATATCAGACTGCACGCGGCCGGCCTCGAGTCCGATTATATGCTCACCCAGAGGATCGAAGCGATCGGCAGCTTTGATCAGGATCTCTTTCGCCATTATAAATGGGAATACTGGATGCGAAAATTGTCCATCCTGCAATATTATGCGACCGGACTGTTCAAATACGGCAGCGATTTGACCGAAGAGACGGATGAGCTGGAGAGAGATATAGTCGGGCATGACATCTATGGCGCGGCGAGGCACTTGCATCGACCAACCATGGAGTTTCACCGCTACACGGCCTACGATGACTTGACCGCTGCGGAAAGAAAATATGTGAACAGGCTCGGCTATCGATCGTTGCTGAACCTGCTCAATCCCCTCATCATCGGCGTGCATCGTTTCAGGCTGACCTCCACGACGTACCTCAACGCCGGTCTGGGTCACGCCATGGCGCCCTTTGGCGATTTCATCGACGAAAATGTTTGGCTGACGCTAAAGTCCTTGAATATCTCTTTTTATGCCCGCCAATTTCAAAACAGGGAGAACTGGTTGCCCGGCTTTGGCGCCCAACTGCATGACGTGCGATTATTGCGACAGCTCTCCATGAGCCTTGCCGCTCACTTTTGGCGACAGCCCGAGAATTTTGATTTCAACACCGCTGCTGCTTTCACCGGCGGCGCGATTGACATTGATGTACGATATTTCTTCTTCATCCACAAAAACGCCTGGCTCGATGCTTTTTCCATTGATCTCGGGTTAATCTACAAAGCCGCAGGCTTTCTGCCGGAAGAGGTTTATCTCGATGAACATTTCGGCGTGCGATTTGGGACGACGATGAGACTTTGACAGATGAAACAGCTGTTCATTACAACTTTTTCAATGCTCCTCCTCTTTGCCTGTTTCGGTTCATCAGTTTCCCAAGAGCTATGCATCACTGAATTCATGGCATCCAATCAAGGTAGCGTCATGGATAATCTTGGGGATGCATCTGACTGGATTGAAATACATAACGCATCGGAAAGAGCTGTCAATCTTGCCAACTATTCTCTGACCGATAATGAGAAAGATAAAAGGAAATTTATATTCCCTAAAGTGATCCTGCAGCCTGCAGGTTATTATGTCATTTGGGCCTCTGACATAAAGATCGCGCGTGCGATGCTGCCGCCTGATGTTACTGTCGAATTCAAGAGCGCCGGAATGGCGGACGGCAATTATGCGGTCATATTGATTGATAAAAAAGAGATATCGCTGAATCAAAGAGGGATGAATTTAGCCGTTTTATCGACGGATGGTTCTATCGCGAGTCGGGCTTTTGATACCTATCTTGCAGCTGAGGAGAGTGATTCATTGGTCTCGTATCTGCAATCTCTGGCGCCTGAACAAATCGTCATATTTTCCGTGCGGGATGACGCCGCCAATAATCTCACCGACAAGGCGAGGGAGGTCATCACCTCTTTTGGCAGCAAAAAGATCGATGATTTGCGTTATCGCGACTCTTGGGGAATGATTTCCATAAAGGGAAAAGGCGTTGTCTGTGAGTGTTACAGAAAAATGGGAGACGGTGAGGCGACAAGTGCAATGCCAAATTTGCATGCTAATTTTAAATTGGATCGTGAAGGTGAATATATTGGCATTTACGACACCCATCAAAAAGTGATCGATTCGCTGACTTTTTCGACGCAAATCAGCGACAGATCATTTGGCAGAATCTCGACACCCTATGGCGAATGGGGATTTTTGTCCGTGCCATCGCCTGGATGTGCAAATGATCAGGCTCAACTGCGCTATGGCGCTACAGCGCCGCCGGCATTTTTGCCGGCTGAATGCGTCTTCACTGATCCCGTGAAGATCACGATCAGCTCACCTTACCCGGACCATCAGATCTATTATACACTGGATGGCAGCCTTCCAGACAGCACTGCTATATGGTATGACGGCGAGCCTCTGCTGATAGAAAAACCAACTGTCATTCGGGCGCGTTGCTCGAAGGACAATTATTTTGACAGTGATATCATCACCCAAACATACATAATAAAGCCTCACAATACACTTGACATTGTGTCTCTGGTGACCTCGCCGGATAATTTGTGGGATCCCGAATTTGGCATCTATACAATAGGGGATGATTCAACAGCGCCAAACTACAGTGGAAGGGGAGAGAGATGGGAACGCCCGGCACTGTATATGCTGATCGATAGCAATGGCAAGAATATCATTCGTTCAAATTGTGGTGTGAGAATTCATGGAGGAGTGAGCAGAAGTATACCGAAAAAAAGCTTTCGACTCTATTTTGACGAACCGATTGATTTTTATCCGAAAATCTCAAGTGCAGGTGATTCTTATCGCCAAGATGTCATAATTCTATCGGGCGGAGGCAATGATTGTGTGGCGGATCCCAGAG
>RQOI01000308.1 GCA_003854995.1 Candidatus Zhuqueibacterota bacterium | reverse complement strand
CATCGACGACGCCCACGCTCAAATTGATCGCCCGGCTGAGAATATCATCTGTCTTCGGATAGGCGCCTTTGCCGTGCGGCAGATGATGATCCGCCAGCCACCGATTGAAATGCTCCATATTCGCGTAAACGTGCCAGCCGCTGCGATCGACTGTGATAGTGCCCAATCTTTGTGCCACATGCGCGGCTCTTGCCGCATCGTCAAAAATGACCGTGCAGAGGGTGGCGCACTCTCCGTCGGGGTCCGGCAGGGTTCGAAATGAGACGCCCGGAATATTTGAGATCAGCGCTTGCAGTTTTTTCTTCTTCTCGCGCAATGTGCTCAAGATGCCATCGAGCCTGCGCAGCTGCGCCAGCGCCACGGCGCCGGTCAGCTCATTGACGCGAAAGTTCAGGCCGAGGATGCTGCGAGAACCGACTTCGACGCCGGCGCGATTCGGCAGATGTCCCTGATCGTGAAAGGCAAAAGCGCGACGATAGAAATTTTCGTCATTGGTGATCAGCGCGCCGCCATCGCCCGAGGTGATCGTCTTGAAAATGTTCAGCGAAAAAGCGCCCAGCGCGCCGATAGAACCCAGCGCCCTTCCCTTGTACGAACCGCCGTTCGCCTGACAGGCATCCTCGATGACGATCAGATGATGCCGCTGCGCGATGTCCATGATGGCATCCATGTCGCAGCCATTGCCGAGCATGTGCACCGGCATGATGACGCGAGTTTTGCCGCTGAGGCGTCGCTCAACATCCGCGGGATCGATGTTCAGGCTCTCGTCAATTTCGGCGAGCACCGGAATGCCGCCGCAAAAAATGATGGCGCTGTAGGTGGCGATGAAGGTGTACGCCGGCACGATCACCTCGTCGCCCGGCTGCAAATCGACGGCCTTGAGCGCGCAGATCAGCGCTGCGCTGCCGGAGGTCAATGCCAGCGCATGCTTGACTCGACAGCGCTGCGCCAGCTCCTGTTCGAAAGCGTAAACCTTGCGCATATAGTTCGGATCCTGCAAATCGCCGTAGCGAAAAAGATGACCCGATTTGATGACCTCGGTCACCTCCTCCAGTTCTTCAGTGCCTAATAACTCGTTTCCTGGGCCGGGCATGTTGACCTCCAGCTTTCAATCAAAGTGTTTTCGGCTCATCCGACGAGTGCGTATTTTAAAACCACCGAGGACGCGGAGGATACAGAGCGGTGATGTGACCTAAATTTATTGACTGACAAATCCGTCTGAGATTGCTTCCTCGGCGTTTCTCGGCGATCTCCGTGGTTAAATGAGCCCATGCATGGGAATAATTCTATTTTTTACCAAAAGACAGCATATATAATCGTAAAGCATAGCACGACAACCGAAAACCACAAGCCAATCTTCTTCCACCACGGATAGCCTGTTTTCAGCTCCTCCTCGCTCGGACGCAGCATGCTGCGGTCCCACAGCGTCGCGCGAATCTCCGCTTCGGAGGGGGCGGGCGTCAGATGGCTGATGAGGGCGATGACGCCCAGCGAAAAGCAAAAGATGCAAGCTGAGAGATTGAAAATATTATACGATGCCAGGACGCCGGTCAGCTCGCGCAAAAAGACGATGAACAGCATGGGGATCGCCATGAAGAGTGTCGAAATCGCCGCCACTTTACTGGTTCTTTTCCAAAAGATGGCTATGAGGAAGACGGCCATGACCGGCGCCAGCATCAGCGCCCAGCAGTCCTGCGCATAGGAAAATATCGAACCGAATTTTCCAACCATGGGCGACCACAGGGCGCCGAATATCAACAGTACGATACCCGACAGCTGGGCAAAGGTGACGAGATGACGATCCGAGGCTTGTTTCTTTATCAATCCCTTGTAGATATCCATGGTCAGCAGGGAGGAGGTCGAGTTGACCAGCGAGTCGATGGTGGATAGAATAGCGCCGATGAGCACGGCGAACATGAAACCACGCAGACCGACAGGGATCAGCGTCTTGATGAGATAGGGATAGGCATCGTCCGGATGGGCGAGATGGGGATTGAGCGCGTAGGCGATCATGCCCGGCCAGGTGACGCTGAGCGCCAGCGGAATCGCTAAAAAGGCGGCGAGCACGACGCCCATCTTGCCATGCCAAATATTTTTCGCCGCCAGACAGCGCTGGGTGATGAACTGGTTGGTCGAGTAATAGTAGCCGCTCATGACGAACGCCAGAGCAAGCATGCCGGTCCAGGGCAGCGCCGGGTGATCGGCCGGAAGGATGAGGTGCGACCGCTCGCCGCTGCCGATGATCGCCGACAAGCCGCCATCCACGGCGTTCAAGCCAAGAAAAAAGACGAGCAAGCCGCCGCCAATGAGCAGAGCGCCATTGAACAAATCCACCCAGGCGACAGCCGAGAGGCCGCCAAAGATCGTATATGATCCGGCAGCCAGCACGATGATCCATATTCCCGCTTGCAGATTCAAGCCAAAGACTTTGTGTAATGCAAATCCACCGGAGTACAAGACAAGCGGCAGATTGATGACGAGATATTGGATCATGCAGACAAACGCAAAAGTGGAGCCGGCGAGACGGCCGAACCGCCGGGTCAGATATTCCGGTATGGTGAAAAT
>RQOI01000307.1 GCA_003854995.1 Candidatus Zhuqueibacterota bacterium | reverse complement strand
GCGGCGCCGAGCTGTCCCATGTAACCGCGCTCGCGATTCTCATCAAAGTGAATGAATTCATAGTTTTGCTGGAAAACCGTGCGAAGGTGCTCAATGAAAAGAGTGGCCATTTCTTTTTCTTTTTTCGCATCACCGAGCATATTTTCAAATCCGCCGCTCTTTTGGTAGGTGATGCATAGGAACAGATTCGATTTGGCGCGCGTGAGCGCAACATATAAAGTGTTCAGCTCTTCAATGGCCAGGCGGCGTTCGCTCTCTGCGATAAAGTGGCGCTGCGATGACTGGCTGACGATTTTGTCATAGTTGAAGGTGTAGAGATAATTGTTCACCGCGCCATAGTCCGGGCTATAATGCAGATATGGACGGAGTTGGCGGACGGACTGGTTGCCGCCGGATAGATTCCAGTACAACAGAACATTATCAAATTCCAGTCCTTTGGATTTGTGGATCGTCATCAAGGCGATCGCGTCGCTGTCCTCGAGGCCAACCTGGCTGAACGATTCCCGGTCTTTCTCTTGCCGGCAATAGTCGAGAAATCCGGCGAGAGATTTTTCATACTCTCCTTTTGCGCCGAAGCCGCTCGCATGCAGAAGAAATTGGTGCACATTCTTGTTGTCGCTCTGCAGCGCAAACCTGCCGATGATATTATACTCTTCAATAATTTTTTGCACGACAGAAAACGGATCATCATGCATTGCGATTGACGCCATGAAACGGCGCACCTGGCGCACGGCCGGGATGTGTGCGCACGCCTCCAGAATCGCCGGGACATCGCTTTTGTCCTGCGCGTCGCGGAAGGCCAGTAAAAGTTGTTTCAGCTCTGTTGTGTCGAGCAGCACAGCGTCCGAGCGCAGAAATCGCAGCAGGTCAAAAAAATCGCCATAGACCAGATAGTGCAGCAGCAGATAGACGGGTTTGATGGCGCGGTGGTCGAGCAATGAGGTCGACGATTCCTGCATGTACGGGATGCCGAGCTCGTCGAGAGCTGTGGCAAAATCGTCCAGATCGACATTCCGTCGCGCCAGGATGGCCGTCTTGCCGCGAAGATGGTCTTTATAGGCGGGAGAATGGAGCGTCTGCTGCAGAAATTCCCGAATGGCTTCTGTCGGCGAAGAGATCGCGTTGTCCATGCCTTTGCTGGTCGTCGTATTGCGCAGATAGATCTCGGCATAGCCGGCGCCATTCGCTTTTGCCGCGCGGACAGGCGTATAGGGCCAGTCGATCTTCATGGTTTTCAACTGCTCGTGCAGCGCCGGATGATCAAAGATCGCATTGATCAGACCGATGATGTTCTCATCGCTGCGATAGGATGTGTCCAGCGTCAATTGCTGCGAATCGGGCATCGCGGTTGGCATGGTGAGGAGTAGATCGCGTTCGCCACCGCGCCAACCATAGATGGATTGCTTTTCATCGCCGACGAGAATGACACCGCCATACTCCTTGACGCCGGCGCCGCTGCTGACCTCGCGGATGATGGGGGACACGATCTTGTATTGAATGATGCTCGTGTCCTGAAATTCATCGATGAGGATGAAACGTGTATAGGTCGATAGATATTCGTAGAATGAATTGCTGACCGAATCCCCCTCGATGAGCGACAGCTCGGGATCGTACAGGTACTTGAAGGTATAGTAGGAGATGTCGTCGTGCGTGAAGATTCGGTCGCGGAATTTGAGCTGATCATATTTGTCGAGGATGGCGGCGACGATGTGCAGCAAATCCTGTTCTTCGGGCAGCAGCAGTTTGGCAAAAAGATAATCGGCCAGCAAGAGACGCGCCCTTTGCAGCGTCTCGATGAGATGCTCTTTGGTCGCTGCATCCGATTTTTTCCTGAGTATCCTGGCGCCATTCCAGATATTCTTTTTTTCGTCGAGCAGCAGCGCGTGATTTTTCAGCAGCGTCTCCTCATCCTCAATGAGGCCGCAAAACGCGGACGAGACGTCGGCAATCCCTGCAGCCGGCATGATTTCACTGACCAGATTGACATAGTCGGTGTTGAGGACATCGTTCAGCCTTTTTTCAGCATATTCGGCGTTGAGATAATCCTGCAGGTCGCGCGCAAAGGCCGCGAATTCCTCTCGAAATCTCTTACACAATGCATCCGTCTCTATGACGGCCCCGGCAAAAGGACGCGTCGGCGTCGATGCGCTGACGAGATGAAAAGCCCAGCGGTTGCGAATCACCGAATCGATGAACTGTTCATAGTCGGCGATGGTCTTCAATTCGGTTCGTTCGAAAAAGGCGCGAAAGGTGGCGAGTCTATCTTTATCCTCCAGAATGGTGCGATAGAGCTCGTCTCTGGTTTTATCATCGAGGGTCGGCTGCACCTCGTAGTCGATGATGCCGAGATAGGGCGAGATGATGGTTTTGAAAATGGTGTTGGTGAACGAGTCAATAGTGCTGATCTGCACCAGGTGTTTATTCGTCAGCATGTCGACATGGATATCGCACAGCGCGGCGAGATCTTTGTCGGTGATCTTTAAAGCAAAAAAGGATTCCAGATGTCGCATGAGTTGCACGCCTTCGCTGTCGCGGGATAGAATGTGATGCAGGTGATCGAATATGCGTTCGCGAATTTCAGCGGTGGCTTTTTTAGTGAAGGTGATGACGAGGATCTCACTAAAGTGCAAGCCATGCCGGCTGTATTGCAGCAAAAGCCCGATATACTCCAGCGACAATCGGTAGGTTTTACCCGTTCCCGCGCTCGCTCGAATGATTTTCTTGACAGGCAGCATCATCAAGCTCTCTTGATCGTAAAGATGTCTCCTCTCAACGGAGAAATGATCTCACCAGCAGGCTGACGATTTCATCTCCATCTGTTTTTGAACGGCAGATACATTTTCAGATACAGATCCTGGCGGGAGATGTCTGCCACGTCATCCAATGAACGCCGTTTCTCCGCCAGCGCAAATCCATTCCGACAAAATGCGTTGACCTCATTTCCCAAGGTGCGGCCAAAGTTGCTCACGAGCTCCTGTTTCGGCTTGCGCTGATAGTCGCGCAATTCTGTTCCCTTGGCCTTCAATACATGATAGAAATAGGAAGAGATATCTTCTTCCCGCGCATGGCGCTGAATGAGGTAATAGAACAGCTCATAGAGGATGAGCTGCTCTTTTTTCGCTTGACCGGTTTTATAGTCGAAAATATAATAATGAGATTTGTCAGCTGCTTCGATGCGCAGATCCGCGCGGCCGCCTATGGTGATGGCGAGATCGACATTTTCCACTTTGAGGTACGGTATATAGTCATCTCGCAGCATGATCTCTTCTTTTTCCGGAAAGATATCGATAGACCTGCGGCTCAATCCGATTCGGTTCAGGTAGTGGAAGAAATGGCGGATGCCTTTTTTGATGCGTGGCGCCACGATCTCCAGAAAATAGATCTCTCTGAAATCGTGTGGTGATGCATAAAAAAAGCGGTCGCCGCGCAGCGTCTTTTCCAATGCTCTCTGTATCAGGTCATCCTGGACAGCCGAAAAATCGATCTCGTACGGCGGCATGATGTGCTGTTCAAGAAGGTTGCGCCAGACATGATTCAGACAATCATGCACGATGTTGCCGATGAGTTTGGCGGAATAGTCGGGATCGACCTCCTTGCTCTTTTCTTCAAGTCGGATCACACTTTTTAAGTAAAAGGAAAAGGGATTGGCGATCAGATTGGTCAGCGAGTAGTGGGAGAGGTTGATCCTCTTTTGCGGGAAATCGCGCTCAGGCTGCAAAGCGATGGTGTAAAATTCGTTTTGCAGCGGTTTGTCCTCGGCGAGGCGATAGTCATTATTCGAATGGAGCAGCGCCCGGTGAAACGCCGTATAGTTTTCCCTGTCGATCTGCACAACATTGATTTTATCTTGCGGAAAGTAGAGCTCGATTTCTTCCACAAAGGAGCTCATCTCGATGTTGTCCTGGATGTTTTTCTGCGTGAGCAGCGAGACGTGCGGCGTCGTCAACACCAGTCGCAGGAAATAGTATTTCTCGCGCAGCTTGATATCATCATAGGTCTTGAGGCCCAGCAGGCGCCGTTGCCGCTCCGTGAACAGAAACGGCGTTTGCCGCGAGTGCGGGATCACTTTTTCGACGACATTCATGATCGCCAGTTTTGTATAATCGAGGTTTCGCGTATCCTGCAAATCGGTGAATTCGACCCGCGGTGCGTCGATGGGGATCGTGCTGCAGCGGATCGAGCGGGATTTGAGATAGTCGAGAAAGAGCCGTAAGAGTCCGGCCGGCGTTTGCGCCTGCGGTGCGAGGCGTGCATCGCTAAAGAGCGCTTTCCAGTCATCGATGATGCCAATTTTTTCAATCGCACTGAAATCAGCGAGGGTGCGATAAAATACTTCCAAAAGATTTGACGAGTTCTTTTCTTCTTCGGTCAGGAGAGCTTTGATGTTTATGCCTTGGTCAATGTCGATTTTGGCGATGAAAGAGGCAATGGAATCCAGATTCAAAAACGACTTGACAAAATCCAGAATACGCCGCACAACCTTGGCGGCGCCGTTTTTATGCGCATACAGAAAAGTGCCGTCGAGGTCGATGAATTTGTAATCCTGCTGCAAGAGTTGATAGAGAAAATCCAATACTTGCTGCCGCGCCATGACATCGCGCTGGAGCAGAAAAGCTGAAAAATGCGGATTCAGCACTGCCTGCAGAACGGGCTGCAGTGGAACCAGCAGCACGCGTCGCGTTCTTTCTAACGTCAGCGATTCCAGCAAGATGTGCAGTGTCTGCAGGATCTGGAACAGCGACGTTTCGGCAATGTTTCGCGATGCGCTGAGATTGAAAAATGCGGGTGACAGGAAACGGGCGTAAGGATTGTGCGACGGCGAAAAATTGATGATCGAGTGCACTCCCTGCCGATGCACCTGTTCGAGCAGGCCGCGCAACATGGTGAACTCGTTCGTGCACTTGACGATATCGATCTGTTCTGTTCGTCCCTGACCGAGATCACGCATGGTAAATGGCCGAATGGCGAGCGTCTCCGTGCTCACCCATTCAGCGGCGAGCTGATAATAGAGAAACACCTTTTTCCCCTCTGTCGCCAGCTGGTGAATGAGGTTCCTCTCCAGCGCCGTATAGTAAAACTGATTGATGAAATAAATCGATTGCAGCGGTGCAAAGATGGCGAAATTGAAAAAACGACTGTTCAGCAGAAAGATCATATCGGTGAAGCCGCGATCCTGGATGTATTTTCGATAGTTCTTTTTGATGGCCTGCAGCCGTTCGAGGGTTTCAACTTGCCAACCCAAAAGCTCGGCGCCGGCTTGTCGCAGGGGCTGCTGGTCAAAATCATCGGGAATCAACTCCTCATTGAATTCTTCCCACAGTTCAAAGAAATAGTGCGCTAGTTCGATGGACTGAAAATAGTTGCCGATCTTGAAAAATTGTCTGTCCGATTTCGAGAGGGCGGCGAAAAAGGCCAGTGACCGTTTTTCTTCTTTCAGGATTGGATCAGTGGACCTGAACAGGAGCTCTTTGAGCTCCTGCATGGTGGCAAATTGAATGTTTTGAAAAGCGCGTTGATTTTGAAATTCTCGTATCGCCGCGCGTTTGCCGGCCTGGGTCGGGAAGACGTACAGAGCGTCATCTGCTAGAGTCTTTACGAGCGCCTGGATAATGTTCTGCGTAAAGGGGATATGTACGAAATGCACATTATTCATCTGATTTTATGATCTATCCCGACTTAGATTTTTGAATCCGGCGGTGATGTCGGCTATCGCCGCGAATTTGCTCTTCACGGACGACAGATTCCCTCCCATGCGATAGTTGTCCTTATCCAGGCGTCCCTGCGGATCGAGCTCGGCGAGCACATTCGGTTGGTCAAGGTTAGGATTTTCGTGCGCATAAGGCCACAAGCGGAAGGAGCCGCCGGTGATTTCGTCGATGAGAGTCACCTGGCCGTCGATGCGACCGTACTCTAATTTGAAATCGACCAACTGAATGTTAAATTGCGCAAATGCATTTTCCAGCAGTGCAAAGACCTGCGCGTTGATATCGCGCATTTCCTGATATTCGACAGAGCCTTTTTCTTTGATCATATAATCAATATAGTCATCGTCCAGCATTGGATCGTGCAGCGGATCGTCTTTATAATGAAATTGCGTGATCGGCGGCGCAAAGCGCGCACCTTCCTGCATGCCGCCCCATTTGAGAATGGAGCCAGCAGCGATCCGGCGCGTCACGACCTCGAGATTGAACTTGTAATCGAGTTTTTTGACGAGACTGACCTTGTCTTGCGGACTGCTCACATAATGGGTGCACACACCCTTGCGGTTCAAAAATTCAAAAATGTCTCTGTTCGTCCCCCAGTCCAGCAGCGCTTTGCCCTCGATGACATCATGCTTGACACCGTCTCCGGCGGTGATGTCGTCCTTGAACAGCATGAACACCGTCGCCGGATCCGGACTCTCATAAATAACTTTAGTCTTACCCTCATTGATCTTTTTCAATGAACTGAAATCTATGGCCATCTTTCCTCCGATAAGGGGCAATACTGTTTCTCTGTCGAGCGGGAGATTTGCTCTAAATTTACACCATCCGCGTCGAAACGCAAGACAATTCTGCACTTTTTGCAGGCAACTGATGCGAAAATAGGTTTTGATTAATGCAAAATAGTATTATCTTTTTCATGAATCATTACATTAAACCAGGACCGTCGATGAAAGTCTCTTTCTTTGTCACCTGTATTGCGGACAATGTTCTGACAAATATCGGCATCAAATCGATCGAGCTGCTGGAAGAACTGGGATGTGACGTCGTTTTCAATCCCAAGCAGACCTGCTGCGGCCAGCCGCTCGCCAACACCGGCTATCACAAAAAAGCAAAAAAGAGCATGCGCGTTCTCATCGATGCGCTGCTGGAGGATGGCTGCGACTATGTGGTGGCGCCCAGCGGCTCGTGCGTCCTGCAGGTGAAAGAATTCCCGCATTTTTTCAGAGACGAAGCAGGGTGGGCGGATAAGGCCACTGTGCTTGTCGATAAAACGTTCGAGATAACTGACTTTATCGTCAATGTCCTCAAGGTGACGGATGTCGGCGCCTCGTTGACCGGACGCGCCGCCTATCACCCGTCGTGCCACATGTCACGCTTGTTGGGCGTCAAGGAGCCGCCGATCCTTCTGCTGCAGCATGTCAGCGGATTGCAGCTGGTGCCGTTCAAAGGCCAGGATAAATGCTGCGGCTTTGGCGGCACCTTTGCCGTCAAGATGGCCGATCTCAGCGGCGCGATGGTGACGGAAAAGGTGCAAAATATCGCCGCTGCTGGAGTCGACTATGTCATCGGCGCGGATGGCGCCTGCCTGATGAATATCGAGGGGTGCATCAAGCGAGAAGGATACAATATCAGAGTGTATCATGTCGTTGAAGTGTTGATGATGAGGTAATGCATAAGAGAATTTCAAATTACAAATGACGAATTACGAATGAATTTTTTCATCATTTGAAATTTTAAATTGATTTTGGGTGAAGGATGAGTATAAAGACCAGTGATCTGTCATTCAAACAACGGATGCGCGAGAATCTGAGCGATTCGTTCAAGCGCCAGTCCATCGCTGCGGCGCAGGATTTGATCAATCAGAAACGTCAAGAGTGCTACGACAAGCTGGGTGACTTTGAAAAATGGCGGGATCTGGCGGCGGATATCCGGTCGCACGTGCTCGACAATCTCGATTATTATCTCGAGCAATTTGTCAGCAATGCCGAAAGAGTCGGTGCGACGGTTCATTTTGCCCGCGATGCGGCCGAAGCCAATGCCATCGCCAGGGAGATTTTCCGCAAAAAAAAGGCGACAAAGGCGGTCAAGTCCAAGTCCATGGTCACCGAGGAGATCGGTCTCAACGAGGCGTTGGAAGAGATCGGCGTGCAAATTCTGGAGACCGACCTCGGCGAATACCTGCTGCAAGTGGACAACAAGGACAAACCCTCGCATATCGTCATTCCGGCGCTGCACAAAGACAGAAAACGAATTCGGGGGGTGTTGGCAGCCGAACTGGGTTACGACGGCGATGATGTCCCGGAGAACATGACAAAATTTGTGCGCGGCATCCTTCGCCAGGCTTTCCTGTCCGCTGATATCGCTGTCACCGGCTGCAATTTTGCCATTGCCGAGACCGGCACCATCGCGCTGATGACCAACGAAGGCAACGGCCGCTTTGTCACCTCCATCCCCAAGACGCACATCGTCTTCATGGGCATGGAGCGGATTGTGCCCTCTTTCAGGGAGCTGGACATCATGTTCAGCATGCTGGCGCGCAGCGGCGTCGGTGCGCGCACATCCGTGTATATGTCGCTCATCACCGGACCAAAGGCGCCGGCGGATGTGGATGGTCCCGAGGAATTGCATATCATCATCGTCGATAATGGCCGCTCTGCGGTGCTGGCGAGCGAGTTCAGAGATGTGCTGCGCTGCATCCGCTGCGGCGCCTGCATGCTGGAATGCCCGGCTTATCGTCATGTCAGCGGACACGGCTATGGCGTGCTCTACCCCGGACCGCTCGGCGCCGCGCTCGTGCCTCTGATCGCCGGCTATAAGGAGTATAAAGATATCACCAAAATATGCTCTCTCTGCGGCGCCTGCAATGATGTCTGTCCGGTCAAAATACCGTTGTATGAAACCATCTATCAGCATCGTCGCATCATTGTCGAGCGGGAAAAGTTGACGAATAGGCTGGAAGATGCCGCGTTTTCTGTCTATGGCAACATCATCGGCCATTCCAGGCTCTATAGAGCGGCGACGCGCCTGGCTTTTCTCGGCAATTGGGCGCCGCGCGTCAGCCTGTTGAAAGAATGGTGTAAATCGCGCGAGATGCCAGTCATTCAAAAAGAGCGTTTTCGCGACTGGTTCGCCAGGAGAAGAAGAGGAGAGGCATGATGACGACGCACGAATTCATCGGCACGGTCAGCCGCGCCCTGGGGCGATCGACGCCGCAAGCGCCGGCGCCGCTGGTCTATCGCCATTCGGTTCATACGGATGTCATGCGTGGGCTCAGCCAGGATGCCTTGGCAAAAGAGTTTGTCGATTATAGTCGAACGATCGGCGCCCATGTCGTGGAAACGACCAGGAGCCAATTGCCGGCGTCTCTCATCCAGGTCGTCAAGGATAGTCCGGCAGGGAGTATTGTTGTCGCCGACGATCCGCTGCTGCGGGAACTTGGAATTGTGCGCCTGCTGAGAGCGATCGCGCCGGTGCAGCTGTGGGATGTGGACGGCACGCCGGCAGAGAACATAAAATTTGCCGAAAAAGCGCGCATCGGCATTGCCGTCGCCCGTATGGCTCTGGCAGAGTCCGGGACCGTGCTGCTTTTTTCGCACGCCGGCACCGGGCGCTCGGTCACCCTGCTGCCAGAGGCGACGATCTATATCATTCCCCAAAGCCTGATCAGGCCGCGATTGACGCAGGGCATGGCCTATGTGCAGGAGCAGCAGAATGATTTGCCGCCTTGCATCAATTTCGTCTCCGGGCCAAGCGCCACGTCGGACATCGAACTGGTGCGCGTCGTCGGCGTGCACGGACCCATGCATGTCGTGCACATGCTCGTCACTGATCTGTGAGGAGCGATGATGATCAAGTCGAGTCTGTTTTTTCTGTGCCTTTTGACGATCGCATCTTGTTCTCGCGACAGGTCGCCGTTCGAGATTCTTTGGTGGCGGACGACAAAACCGTAATGTCAGCATATTATGAATGTCTTTGTTCGGCTCGCTGCCCGTATGGATGAAAAGGCGTTCTTGTCCTTTCGCTTGTGGCAGTTCGGCTTGCGAAATATAGCACGTGATTTTTTTTGGCACTATCTTTTTCATGCGCTGCTGCGGCATCCGGCTCGCGCTGTTGCCGGCGTGCGGCGCTATGGACAGATGGTTTCTCGATCGCACGGGGCGCCCCTTTCTGGGACAATGGATCTGCAGGAGCTTGGGGATTTGCCAGGGGCAGCCAACCTTCTGATCGCTCCGGGCTATTGCATGAAACCTTACGACTATGAAAAAGGACGATCCATCTGCCCGGTCGGCCATTTCAATCACCAGTGCCGTCTACTCGACGAGGCAGCGACGTTGCTGCGCGGGAGGGAAAGTTGGCCGGCGCCCTGTCGCCGTTGCGGCGTCGCCCCGCTCGCAGAAAAAGCGGTGCAGTTGCGAGCTGATTTTTATATCATGACGTCGGCGATGGATATTGCCAGAGACGTTTATATTCCGGCGACAAGACAAAAGAGCGTTCAGTACGGCCTCTTTTTCCTCTGTCCCTATTCGCTCGAACCGTTCATGTTCGGACTCGCGACAGCGGGCGTAAAGGGCGCCTTGATCGGCTTTTGTCGCGGCGCCTGTTCGAATCACGACGAATGGACGCGCGCCGATGTCGGCATGAAGAATGACCAGACATTTGTCGCCGGCGATCTCTGGCAAGACGTGTTGCAGCTGCTGGAAGATCAGCGACGCGTTCGACGTTGTGATAAAGAGATCCGCTATCATTTTGACAGCCATGTCTATCGCGCTCGGTCGTGACGGCACGCGCTCTTGTCACCCATGTGGCGCGGGTAAATGAAAAGGAAGAGGATGGACCGCAAAAAAGAATTTCTTCTCACCAAGATCATCGCCACGCCCGGCCCGGCCAGCGCATCTCCTGCTGTCATTGAAAAAATGATTCAGGAAGGGGTTCGCGTCTTTCGCATCAATTTTTCGCACGGCACATTTGATCAATATGAGACGCTCCTCGAACGCGTGCGTGCGGCGAGCGCACGGCTTGATATCCCGGTCGGCGTGCTGGGTGACCTGGCTGGTCCCAAGATTCGTGTCGGCCAAGTTGTCGATGGCGGCGTCGAGCTGATCCGGGGGCAGCGCGTCGAGTTCCAGACCGACGCTCTCGTGACCCTGCCGCCGGAGCAACCGGATGGTCCGGTGGTTTTCTCAACAACCTGGCCGGATTTCATCAGCGAAGTACAGCCCGGCGAAACTATCCTCTTGGACGATGGCTACGTTCGGCTGAGATGCCTGGAGCAGCAAGGGGATCGTCTCGTGTGCGAGGTCGTCGATGGCGGTCGCATCACTTCCGGCAAAGGTGTGAATCTGCCGGACACGGCATTGTCCGGTCCGGCACTGACCGACAAAGACCTGGCGTGCGTCGAGTTTGCCGTTGCCAGGGGCTTTGATTATCTGGCGCTCAGTTTTGTCAGAGGCAGTGATGATGTCAGGCAACTGAAAGCCAAGCTGCGCGAGTTGGGAGCACGGCCCGGCGCTCATTTTCCCTATTCAGAGAACCAACTTGAATTCAGCACGGTCGAAGTTGAAAGTGAGAGCACTATACCTGTCATCAGCAAGATCGAGAAACCGCAGGCGGTTGTCAATCTGATCGATATCCTGCGCGAGACAGACGCGGTGATGATCGCACGCGGCGATCTGGGAGTTGAGATGGATCTGGCGGAGGTGGCGGTGACGCAAAAGCGCATCATCACCCT
>RQOI01000306.1 GCA_003854995.1 Candidatus Zhuqueibacterota bacterium | reverse complement strand
TCAGCGGGCCATTCTTGTCCTTGTACAGAAAAGTGCTAAAGCGGTAACAGTCGATGTTCTTGGTCAATTCGTTGATGATATACATGTCGATGAACGACAACAGATCGACATAGGGCGCATAGCCTTTCTGCGGATCGCGATAGTTGTAGCCGTTGAGCGCCATTTCGAATTGGAGGATGTAATCCTGGATGTAGGCTTCCTGTTGCGGATTGATCGTCCGGTGATCTGGATGGACATACTGAAAAAAGATGGGCACGCCCGGCGGATTGGAGTAGGATGTCCATCCGCGAAAATCGCCCTCGAGCTTGTCCGCTTTGATGATATAGCCGCCGGTCAGATCATCGCCGTCGCGGTCATCCGGAAAGAGCGCGTCGATGTTGACGCGATTCACATCGCGCTTGATCTTTTCCATCAGCAGATAGAGCCCGCGATAGTCGCCATTGACGACCAGCTCACAACACTGCATGCGCGACGCATATCGCCCCATGGCGCGGCCGAGGTGAAAAGTGATGGCGTTGCGCAGGAGGCTCTTGTCGCTGTAGGGGCCGTACAAAATCCAGTCGTTTTCCGCCGGCATGCCCAATAATGATACATTGAGGTTGGCACCGCTCTCATCCTGCGTTTCAAAACCATATGATTTTTTCTCAAAGCCGGCGGACGACGAGCCGCGGATCTCGATGCTGATGCGGCCTTGGAAATCGCTCTCTTGATCGACGACGTTTCGGCGGCCATCCGCATTGTCTTTGATCTCCAGGCGCGCCGGAATCCGCACCGCATCCTGGATGCTCCTGCCTTCGGTGTCGATCAGAACAATCGGCAGATTCGAAGAGATGAACTCAAAGGGCTCTTTGAACCAGTCCGGCGTCGGGCGATAAAAGGTCGTCGCCGTCGTGATAGCCAGCGAGAGATAGGGAATGGCGCTCAAATCGGATGACGTCGCGCTCTGGTTGTGCACCTGGATCGCCAACAGGTTGTCGCCCGGATCGAGCAGGGACAGCAGCTTTGACTTTTCGATCACATGATATTCCGGTTGACCGCCGTCATACATCCTGGCTTCACTAGAGCCATCCGCGACCTGATCGTGCGGCGGAATATCGCCACTTGTGCCAATGTTCGCCCGCGCGATTTCTTCGCCGTTCAGATAGGCGACGAACGCGTCGTCGTAATCGATATTCAAGACCGCCCGGGCAATGACCGCGGTATCGTGAATGGTGAAGGAACGGCGCATGTAGAGGCTGATCACCGGCTCGATGATTGTCCGGTCATCGTCGTCGCCATAGCCAATGCCGCCGGCGCCGATCAGCCAGCCGCTATCGTCGAAATCCACTTGCCGCCAGCGACCGTCCGGCTCCGCTGTGCCGGGAAAATATCGCCAAAGGTCTTGCGCATAGATGACGGATTCCCAGTGATCGATCGATTGGCCCGGACCGGCGGT
>RQOI01000026.1 GCA_003854995.1 Candidatus Zhuqueibacterota bacterium | reverse complement strand
TCCATCTATGATTATAAAAAGGCTGCGATGCTGAAAGAATTTGCTGAAATTTTAGAAGAAGGGTGGGACAACAGCCTGATTGACAAAGCGCTTGCAGAACTTGATTTTGAAATCTTCCAACAACCAGCGCATTACCAAAACGACTACAAGTCCAGCTGGTATATGAAGGACGCAACTCCTGACATGTTGCGCGCTATTGAACTCAAGCTAAACGCTGCGGGACTGCAATTTCACCTGGTCTATTCTTCATCGTTGTATCTCGATGTTTTGCCCAAGTGGGCGAACAAGGGCAACGCCTTGTCCTGGTTGCTCGCCTATTTAAATATTCGACCGTCCGAGGCCGTTGTCGCCGGTGACACCGGAAACGACACGGCCATGTTTCAGCTCGATCGTGTCAAGGGCATTGTCGTCGGCAACGCCCAACCGGAATTACGCGACAGCACGCGCACTATGATATGCTACAGAGCGCCGGAGCAGGAGAAAGCCCTGCAGGCGGTCATTCGCGGCCTGCACTATTTCGGCGTTTTTCCATCCCTCGACACCGTCACTTCAGAGACGTCGGCGACCTCTGACCTGTATGCCATCATCCGGTATGGCGACGAAGAGATACTGAAAAAAATTACCGCCGCCGAACTGGATACCATCCGGCTTGGTTATGAAAAGGCGATCGAGGCATTGAATAAATGCATCACGGACATGGGATTTCTCGCCTGTTCCGCAAGTGATAGCGACAGCGATAGAGCAGATGACAATTATAATAGCGTGTGGGCGCGCGATGGCGCCATCACCATTCTGGGCTCGTTGCCATTATCATTAAAAAATGAGAGGATTCGCACCTGTCAGAGACAAACCTTGCTCACCTTACTCGACCGCACGTCTCCGAACGGCCAAATCCCTTCGAATGTTCGCCTATTGACTCAAATGCCGGATTATTCGGGCGTGGGCGGCATTTCATCCATTGACAGCGGGCTGTGGCTCATCATTGCATTTTATGGCTTTGTTCACAAGACGCAGGATTTCAATCTCTTGCGCGAGCAATTTCATGTCCTGCAGAATATCATGAATTGGCTGAGTGCGCACGACAGCAATAACGATGGACTCATCGAAATTCCCGAAGCCGGCGACTGGACCGATCTTTTCGGTCGCAGTTATAATGTATTATATGATGAGGTATTATGGTATCGTTCGAACATCTGCTTCGGCAGACTGCTGCAAATGCTCGGCGACGAACAACGCGCCGGGGATTATTTACGCTGGGCGCGCATCATCAAACGCCAGATCCAGACCTATTTTTGGCCTTCAACCCGTCATTCCGGCGATCGTTCGATTGCTTCTTTCGCAGATACCCAATACTTCCTGGGCGATGCCCGTTATCTCATCGCCCAGGTGACCCCCTTTGATTTCAGCTGGCGGTGCGATACATTCGCCAACACACTGGCATTTTTATATGATGTGATCGATAATCGGCATGCCGCACAAAGCTTTCGATTCATGTGGGGGGTAGGCGTGAATGATCCGTACCCTGTCAGCAATTTGTATCCGATAGTTATGGCGGGTGATAAAGAATGGCGTGATTATTATACGGTCAACTTGTTGAACCTGCCGGCGCACTATCATAACGGCGGCATCTGGCCATTCATCGGGGCGCACTGGGTGCGTTTCATCAATAAACTCGGCATCTCAGATATTGCTTTGCAGGAAATGTATCGCCTGGCCACCCTGTGTAAACTCGGCATCACCAGCGAATGGGAGTTCAATGAATGGGCGCACGGTCGCACCGGACGCCCCATGGGCAGAGCCTACCAGGCCTGGTCAGCCGCGCAGTATATTTTAACCTGCCATGATCTAAACATCGTACAAGATTAATTCAGGGAGGACATTTTGGAAACAGTGAACAACCATCTGACGACCAATATTTTAATGATTTCGTTGCATGGATACGTTGCCGCGGAACCCGATCTGGGCATCCCCGATACTGGCGGCCAGGTCGTCTATGTATTAGAGCTGGCCAGACGATTCGCCCGTCTGGGACGAAAAGTGGACCTGGTGACCAGACGATTTGAAGAACAACCGGAATTTGATGAAGTGAATGATAACTTGCGTGTCTGGCGAATACCATTCGGCGGCAAAAAGTTCATTCGTAAAGAGGACATGCATGAACATCTCAACGATTTTGTCACAAATTTTCTCTCCACAATTCGTGTCCGACGTGTCAGTTATGATATTTTGTACTCACACTATTGGGATGCCGGTTGGGCTGGCCAGAAAATCGCGGAAGAACTGCAGATCCCGCACATCCACACGCCACATTCTTTGGGATCATGGAAGCAGCAAAATATGATGCAAGACGCAGAAAAAAGTGCGCCAGAGCTCGAAAAAGTCTATCGCTTTCACGAACGAATTCGCAAAGAATATCTTGTTTATCAACTCTGCGATCAGATCATTGCCACAACTGATCTTCAGCAAGAGTTGCTGAAAGAAGAATATGGCGTTTTGGAACGCCGCATCGCGGTTATTCCCCCTGGCATGGATGAAAACCGATTCTCTCCTGTACCGCCAACGGAGCGTAAAATGTTGCGCAATAAATTTAAAATGCAGTCGCACGATGTTTTAGCGCTCGGACGATTGGCAGCAAATAAGGGATATGATCTTTTGCTGCACTCCCTGCCCACACTGCTTCGCCTGATACCAGACGCGCGTTTAATCGCCGCCCTCGGCGGTGATGATTCTGAACAGGACAGAAAAGAAATCGTCAAACTCAAAAAATTAGCCAAAGAGATTGGCATTGATGATAAAATCATCTGGGAGCAGTATGTGCCTGACGAGGCTTTGGCAGATTACTATCGGGCCGCCGGTGTCTTTTCCCTCTCATCGCGTTATGAACCGTTTGGCATGGTCGCTGCCGAGGCGATGGCATGCGGGACGCCATCCGTCATTACCGTGCATGGCGGGTTGTACGAGCTGATTCGTTTTGGCCATCACGCTCTCTTTGCCGATCCAAATCGTCCTGAGGAGTTTGGGACAATGCTGGCTTTGCCGCTCATGTATGAAAAGCTCGCGCACGAGCTGTCCGTTAATGGGGCGCGATTTTCCCGGCGTCAGTTCGGTTGGACCGGCATTGCGAAACGTATTCTTTACATTTTTGACTCATTGCGAACAAGCCGCGCCGCCGAACTCCACATCTGACGAAATGGGCTAAAAAGAAAAGAGCCTTTTGCGCACCGCAATACGCCGGAACGATTCGACGTCAGGCGTCTTTTACGATGCCCAGGTGAGAGAAATGCCCTTGCAATTTTTCGGAAATAATTGTAACATTCAGTGAATTCAGATTTTACGGAACCGCAAAGATTATCTAACGTTTATAAGATAATTTGGAACTAAAAATTCGGTAAGCTGATGCTAAAACAATCCCAAATGCTCATCAGGTATCTGGTCGCTTTCGCTTCAGTTCTTTTATCTTTCTCTTCTCTGCCCGGACAAATCCAGGAGGAACAAGCCGAACAGGCCTTTTTCACGGCCAAAGGCATGTTCACAGACCAGCTCTATGATCTGGCAGCAGACCAATTCCGAGATTTTTTACAGCAATACAGGTCGAGCGACTATGCGGAAGAAGCGCAGTTTTTGCTGGCTGAATGCCATTTTCAAAAGCAGGACTATAGTCGCGCTGTCGCGACCTATCGTGAACTCTTGTCCAGCTATCCGGCCATTGGTTTGCGCGACAAAGCAGCTTTTCGCATCGGCGAATCGCTCGTCAACGCTGGCCAGTACAAGGAGGCCATGGCCGAGCTCAAGGCATTCGAGGAACAGTATTCCGCCAGCCCTTTGTCCATCAATGCGCTCTACTGGTCCGGTGAGGCGGCGTACCGTGCCGGCGATCAGCAGAATGCGCTCAAATATTATGCTCGCGTTTACGACAAAGATCCGAGGGGTGAACTGGCGGATCACGCGTTTTATTCTGCAGCCTATATTTATGAAGAGATGGGCAAGTGGGATGAAGCCATGAAAGCGTACAAACGGCTGATGGAAACGCATCCGTCCAGCGCGCTCCTGTCGCAGGCGGCCTTTAGGATCGGCTTCACCTATTATGGCATGGGACAATACAGCGATGCCATCACTTCTCTCTCGGATGCCATAAAAAAGTATCCTGATAGTCCGCTGCAAAGCGAAGCGCAATACTTTATCGGCGAATCTTTCTATCGCAAGGGCGAATATGACAAGGCTGTCGCCGCCTACACGTCGATCGCCAAATTAGCGCACAGCGACTTTGCTGATGATGCGCAATACAGCCTGGGATGGGCGCATCATGAATTGAAAAAATATGCGGATGCCGCCGCCGCCTTCGCCAGGGTGCCGAATATGAGCGAGGATGCTGAACTCGAGTCGTCCAGCTATCTGCAGGCGGGACGAAATTATCTCCTCGCCGGCAGTGACGACCAGGCTCGTCTGGCGTTCAGACAGGTGATCGATCATTACGCCGGCGGCGCCGATGTCCCGCTGGCGCTGTTCGAATTGGCCTCCATCGAGTTCCGTCAGGGGCAGTATGAGCTGGCGCAAAGCAAGTTCATCAGGATCGCCCAGGATTATAAGGACGCCAGAGTGGCGCCCGAAGCGTCACTCATGATCGGCGAATGCTTTCTGGCCATGAACAATCTGGCAGAGGCAGAAAAGGCATTTCAGATGACCTCCTCCAGGGTCACGGACGTTCCGGATGTGCAGGCGACAGCGCTGCACAAAATCGGCTGGATCAAATTCAAAAATCAGGAGTATGCCGCTGCTATCGCTCAGTTCGACGCTGTCCTCTCCCGGTATCCACAAACCGCTGTTGCGGAAAATTCGCTCTTCTGGAAGGCGGAAGCCCAATATAAAGCGGCGGATTTCAGCAACGCGTATGTGAGCTATCAAAAGTTTATCGACTCCCATCCACAATCCGAACGTATTGCTGATGCTTATTATGGCCTGGGCTATTCGGCGCAAGAGCTGGATCGTTTCACCGAGGCGTCGCAGGCATTCGCCAGGGCCGCAGGAGGAGCGGCCAACACCTCGGTCGCCGTGGACGCAACGATGCGGGAAGCTGATGCACTGTTCAATGCGCGCGCCTATGCTCGCGCGCGGTCGGCCTATGAAAAAGTCCTGACCCAGACCGGCAGCAACAACCTGCGAGCAGAAGCGCAATATCAAATCGGCATGTGCCATTACCGCCAGGAGCAATTTGCCGCCGCGCGGACTGCCTTTTCGCTGGTGCATAGCAGTTATCCCACCACGTCGTTCGCATCACAAGCGTTGAACATGAGCGGACGCGCTGCTTTTCGCATGAGCAGCTATGAGGCGGCTATTGCGGATTTTTCCAGCCTGATCGCGCGCTATCCGGGCAGCGAGCTGGTGGATGATGCCACCTATTTTATCGGCGACAGCTATTACAATCTCGGCAAATATGACGACGCGATCGCCTATTATAAAAAAGTGATCAACAACTATCCGAAAAGCGATCTCGCCGACGACGCGGTGACCGGCATGCAGCAAGCCATGATGCAAAAAGGTGAGTCAGAAGGCGCCATGGATGCCATCGACCAGCTCGTGCAGAACCTGGATGACAGGGACAAAGCCGCTGATATTCTGATGCGGAAAGCCGAATTCTCGCAAAATATGCAGCAGTTCGACGAGGCTATAGCGCAATACAATCAGATCCTGTCAGAATACCCTGACACCGAAGCGGCCAAAAATGTCAACTTGCACATCGGCGTCGCTCATCTGAGTTTGAATGACCGCGAAGCGGCGATGGCGGCATTTGAAAAACAGTGGACTGCCTTTCCCGATGCGCCGGCGACGGCGGATGCGCTTTTAAAAGCCGGCGATCTCATGCTGGAACAAAAAGCGTTCAAGCCGGCAATTGACTATTATCAGCGCGTTGTCAAGGATCATCCCAAGAGTCCCGTTGCGGGTGAAGCATCCTATAAAATCGGCATAGCCCATCTGGAATCCGGCGATTATGAGAGCGCGCAGAGCTATTTCACCACTGTCATAAGCAATGACGCCAATCCGCGCAATCAGCACAAGGCAAAAATCGGCCGGGCGCGCGTGCTGCTGCAACTCAAACGCTATCCGACGGCAATGGAGCATCTCAATGAGGTGCTCGATGAGGCTGACAAAGACATGGCCGCCGAAGCACAATTTCTCATGGGCGAAGGTTACAAAGGGCAAAACGACCTCAAATCAGCCGCTGTCGCCTATCTCAAAGTGAAATATCTTTACGGCAGTGAAACCACATGGGCAGCTCGAAGCGTCTATGAAGCAGCGCAGTGCAACGAAGAGCTGGACCGAATCGATGACGCGCGGCGCCTGTACAACTCTATTCTCCACGATTATCCCGGAGAGACAGAGTATGTCGAAAAAGCCAAAGCACGACTGAATGCACTTGTCGGTCAATAAATCAATCCCGTGAACAACGCGTGCTGACAAAGGACGATATGAAGAACACAACGATCATTGCCATAGCGATATTGCATTTCTCTTTTTCAGCCCTGGCACAAAAATCGACGCCCATAACCGACATATCGGTTCCGACGGACACGACCGCGGTGCAGCTGCCGATAGAGAAACCGGACGCGAAAGATCCGCAGCTGCAGTTGCCCGATGTGTTAATTCTGGGCAAAGACCAGTATCACCGTAACGTCAAGAATAAAAAAGAACTGACGCCCGAATCGCCCACATTGATTCGTCGGCAGGCGCCTTACGAATCCATGTCCACATGGTTCAAGCGGCAGGATCAGAAGCCGACCTTTGACAGCGACAGCCTGTCCATTCGACAAACATGGATAAAAGTGAAAGGCGGTTCATTCCTGACCTTTACTGGCGATGCCGGATACTGGCAACGGTTCAGGGGCGGAGATGCCGCTGCCTACGCCTGGTTTGATCGCAGCGAGGGGCAGTTTCACAACTCAAAATACGGCGAAGGAGGAGGTGTCGGAAAATTCAATTATACGGCGGCGCCCGGTGTGACAGCCCTCTTTCGCGGCGAATACAGCCGATTTGGCCGTGGGCTGCACAGCACAGGATTCCAGCTCAATGACGCGACGCGAGGAGGCGGCGCAGGACTGTTCGCAGCCGATCTGCAATACGACGTCAAGGAGCTCTCCCATGGCACTATCGGCGTCAAATTCGGCGGCATGGCGATGACCTCCACTGGCCAGGTTCAACTTGACAGATCCAGTGATTTCTTTTATGACCTCCATTTAGATTATGCGACCCAGTATAGAAAGACAGTACTGAAAGGCAAGGGCCAGTACGCCCGCGAAACCTTGGAGACATCGGCCGACAGCGCGCGAATTCAAAGTGGTTTCGGAGCGATCGGATTCGAAATTCTGCAGCCGCTGTCGAACTATTTTTCGTTCGTCATGGGCGCGGATTTACAGTTTTTCACGCACGATACGCTGTCGAACAAGACCCGCTTTTCACCCTTTGCGCGGTTGAATTTCATCCCCAGTGACAAGGTCGGCCTCAGCCTGCATTTGACGACCGGCTTGAAAAACAGCACTTTTCTGCAGCATTGGGAGGACAATCCCTACCTGGCGCACCGTTTGCCGCAGCAGCCGTCTGATGAAAATTTCGGCTTCAAGCTCAAAGGCGACATTGAAATTTCACAATACATGAAATTCAAGGCGAGTTTTGTTCGCCAATGGATGAAAGAGGTGTTCTATTGGCAGCCGGACCAGACGGGTTTGTTTCATCTCGAGCCGATCGCTGATGCCAAGTTGTCGGAGATCGAGCTGGGCGTTGTCGCTGAAATCAGCCCAAAAACACATCTGCAGGCTTCATTCATCGACTTGTCGGACAAAATCGCCGGGATTGCAGATTCATTGAATCTCGATGCCGATCTGAACAGGCTGCCCTATCGTCCCGATTTTCGCATTCCGGTTCGCGCATCCATCCAATTGCTGCCGAAAATGAATCTGACGCTGACAGCCGAAATCGTCGGTGAACGAAAAAAAGACATCACGACATTTGCCACCCTCCCGACCTACTCTCTCTTTCATATCGACCTAAACTATGAGGTGTACGAAAACGTCAGCGC
Organism: Candidatus Zhuqueibacterota bacterium; assembly: GCA_003854995.1. Classification (GTDB taxonomy): domain Bacteria; phylum Zhuqueibacterota; class Zhuqueibacteria; order Residuimicrobiales; family Krinioviventaceae; genus Kriniovivens. The sequence continues at coordinate 2,892 of RQOI01000026.1, read as the reverse complement.
CTTGCTGTCCGTGCGCAATTTACTGAATGCAAAATATGCCGTATGGGATGGCTACCCGGAAATGGGCTTTGTCCTGCTGGCCGGAATTCGAGCGCGTTTTTAAATGACAATCATTTGGTTTAATCAGGAGAACTCGCATGTCCATTTTTCAGATTCTCATCAAAGGCGGTTTTATGATGATTCCATTGGCTCTCTGCTCGATCATCGCCATCGCCATTCTGTTCGAACGCCTCCTTTCATTGCGAAAAATTCAAATCAACACGCGCACGTTTGTCCTGCAGGTGAAGAATATGCTGCTGCGCGGACGCATCGATGAAGCCGTCGAGCTGGCCCGGAGCACGCCAGGGCCCATCGCCAAAATAACAGCGGCCGGCTTGGCCAAGCACAATCGTCCGCGCGATGAGATCAAAGAAGCCATTGAAGCGGCCGCGCAGTCCGAAGTCTATCATCTCGAAAAAAACCTCGGCATCCTCGGCACAGTCGCCGCTATCGCGCCACTCCTCGGCTTTCTCGGCACGGTCACCGGCATGATTCGCGCTTTCATGCAGGTGCAAAATCTTGGCGGCAGCGTCGATGCCAGCGTCCTCGCCGGCGGCATTTGGGAAGCGCTCATCACAACAGCCGCCGGATTGGCCGTCGGCATCCCGGCCCTGATTTTCTACAACTGGCTACAAAGCAAAGTGGAGCATCACGTCTTTGAGATGCAGGAGAGTTCCAACGAATTCATGGACACTTTACTTGACAAGGAGTATGCGAATGAAAATCGAAACCACGCGTAAACGAATTGTGGCATTTTCCACAATCTCGTTGACTGACATTGTTTTGCTCTTGCTGATTTTCTTTCTGCTGACCTCGTCGTTTGTCGTGCAGCCCGGCATCAAAGTAAAGCTGCCCAAAGCCGCCACAGGCGCTCAGGATGAATCCGATAAAGTCTATATCACGGTCACCCAAAACGAGCGCCTTTACCTCAATCAGAAACAGGTCACGCGCGATGAGCTGGCGACGCAACTGCGCCAACTGCTCAAGGACGAGGCAAAGCTGGTCGTCATTCGCGCCGACAAGGACCTGTCGCTCGAATCGACGATTCGCATCATCGACATCGCCAAACTGGCCGGCGCCGACCGATTCATGATCGCAACGGACTCGAGCCTGTAATTGATTTGCATGAAAGCAGTTCCCAGATGAAAAAATATCTCGAAAAATTGTCAGAAATGAACAAGTCGGTGCTGCTCTCCGTGCTCCTGCACATCGTTCTCCTCTTGCTGTTCACCCTGTTCCGGTCCGGACTCGATTTCCCGGATCAGGAATTTGCCGAAATCGGATTCGTCGCAGCGACGACAGCGCGCGCCAGCACGACGCCCTCGCGACCAGCCGCATCCGTGCAGACGCCGGAACAGGCGGACGAGGCAGCAGCGGCCAAACCATCTTTGAAAAAGGAAGAAGCGACAGCGCCGCCGGTCGTTCTGCCGACGCGTCGAATGCTGGAGGAAGAAGAGCCGGATCTCACAAAGCGGCAATCGGGCAAACTGACGCCCGCGCAGGACAATGCCGAGGTGGCGCGAGATGTCATTCAAGATTCTGAACCCATGCAAAAAGAAGTGGCGGAGCGCGCCACGAGCGGCAAAAGCTCATCAGAGACAAGCGGCGCAGCTGATGCGGGAGAGGACAGGGCAGTGTTGCGCGATAGCGGCGATACGGCGAATGATCAGCCCTATACGCTCGAAGGCGATGCCTCCAGACGGACCATTCTGAGCCAGGTTTTGCCCGAATACCCGCCCGGCGTGCAGCGAGAAGCGGTGGTGCGAATCCGATTCTGGGTGTTGCCGGATGGTCGCATCGGCGCCATGATCCCGGTGCTCAAAGGTGATCCCACTCTCGAAGAGATCACCATGAAGGCGATGCGCCAGTGGCGGTTCAACGCTCTCCCCGCCGGCGAAGAGCAAAAAAATGTGGAGGGCATCATAACCTTTGTTTACAAACTTGAATGACGACCGGACAGCCGGCCTGCCAGCCACTTTTCCCGTAACTTTATGCTCGGGTCATCGTAATGATCTCTCGTCAGTAGCATGAAAGGGAGAAGAAAATGAAACGGATGATCTTTGTTCTCATCGTATGCGGCGCGATTCCTCTGCCGGCAGGGGAACAGACGCTGATCTCGGGTCAAGTGGACCATGGCGGCTATGGCGGCCCAGTCTTGAAATATTCGCAGGTTGGTCCGAATAAAGCCGATGGGCTATTTGTCGGCGGACAGGGCGGCTGGATCATTGACCATACGTTTGTCATCGGCGGCGGTGGGTACGGCCTGTCGAGCAGAGTGGCGGCGGACTGGTATGATGCGGCGACCGATGCGAGTGTACCTGGATCCTACATCCTCAGCTTTGGCTATGGTGGTTTGCTTCTGGAGTACATCAACCGTTCGAATGAGCTCGTTCATTTTGAGATCTTTAGCCTCATTGGCGGCGGTGGGGTGGATTATGTGCTCGATGATCATTTGGAGCATGACGACGCGATGAGCGATGGCCTCTTTGTTGTCGAGCCCGGCGCCAATTTGATCGTGAATGTCTCTCCCTTCTTTCGTATAGGCTTTGGCATCAGCTATCGATACGTGTCGGGCGTCGATATAATCGGCTTGACAGATAGCGACTTGTCCGGCCTGGGAGGACACATTGTCCTGAAATTTGGCGCCTTTTAGCCTGAAAAATTCACGCACACAAAGGCGTTTGTGAATAATCCAGGTTAGCAGGCTCACCGCTATCCATCGATAAAAGACAGGATGACCTACTGGCGGTCATGCTGTCCCTCTATTTGCTTCTGCACAATCGTTCCTTTGATGTACATTTGAATATTGTTATAACCTCTCATAAAATGAATTGACACGTGCACACGGCTCGT
>RQOI01000305.1 GCA_003854995.1 Candidatus Zhuqueibacterota bacterium | reverse complement strand
CTTTCACCGCAGTCATAGAGGATGGCGCCGTCCATCTCCACTGGCGCAGCGAAAATGAAACCAACCATGCCGGATTTAACGTCTGGCGCAGCAACTATAAGAATAAAGATTTTGCTAAAATAAATCAGGACATGCTTGTTAGTGGCAACCAGCACAGTTCCGGCGTCGATTATGATTTTTTCGATAGGCCTGAAGCGCCAGCCATCTATTATTACAAACTCGAAGACATCAGTCTCGATGGCGCCTCATGTTTCAGTGATGTCATTCATGTGGACTGGACCACGATGGCTGTGAGCGCCAAAACAACGCCCGCTTTTCAGCTCTATCCAAACTATCCCAATCCTTTTAACGCACAAACCACTATTCGCTATGAACTACCACGAAGCGCACACGTCGTTTTGACCATCCTCGATGCGCGCGGTCGGATAATTCGCCGGCTGGTCAACCAGAATCAGCCAGCAGGCACCTACAGCGTTGTATGGTCTGGAAAGGATGAAGCTGGTGAAGAGATAACCAGCGGCTTGTACTTTTACCAGTTGCGTGCCGGCGATTTACACTGCGTTCACAAGATGACACTGCTGAAATAAGTGAAGAATGATTCCCTCTAAAAATTGACTAGTCAAAGATACCCAAAACGGTGGAAGATCAACTCGTCAGCTAATTGCCTCTTCCACCTTTTTATGCCATGGTGTGCAGAAATATTACTTTTTTTGTGTCCTCCTTATGGACAGGCACAAACCATCGACGATTTGGACAAAAATTATTCTGGCACTTCTTATTAATCTGTCCATTAATTGCTTTGCACCCAACAAGGGGTGGCTCGGAATCGCGAAATAATTGAAGTAATTGAAATTATTTTTCTTGCAACAATTCTCCTGCGTATCCGAGCCACCCCTTGTTGGGATACATGTGAATCTTATAGTGGCCGGATTAATAATTGAATCGGAGGAGATACAGGCCCTCTCCAGTCTTCAGCGCAACTGCTCTTGTTGATTTCCAAGCTCCAACGTGAACGAAAATACCCACCCTCAACTGAGCTATTACTATCCGATCAAAGCCTTTGTGTAATACGATAGACTTTAGTATAATAGAACTACTTATAGTTTGCCGGAAAATCTTTCGTTCTTCAATAACGATTTTTAAAACAGGAGACAGGACCATGAAAGTTCGTCGATTCGCTTTTCTGCTTGCGCTTTTTTACACAGCATTTTTGTTCGCCGCAACTCCGACCATAAACTGGGTGCATCTCTCCAGCGCAAACGGCGACCTGGATGTACCCAATGACGGCAAGGAGCAAACCTCTTCACTGGTCTTTGACGTCGATCTGGACGGTCTCAACGATTTCGTCATCTCCGAGCGCACAGAGGCACCGGCCGTCACCTGGTTTCGCAGAACGGCCGATGGCTGGAGTAAATTTATTGTCGAAGACAAACCGCTGCACATCGAGGCCGGCTCCGATTTACACGACATTGATAACGACGGCGATCTCGATATTTTAATGGGCGGTGACTGGCAAAATAATGAAATCTGGTGGTGGGAAAATCCATATCCTCACTATGATGCCCATACCCCATGGAAGCGTTACCTGGTGAAGAACTGGGGCGGACATAAGCACCACGACCAGCTCTTTGGCGACTATGACGGCGATTTCAAAATGGAGCTCGCCTATTGGTGTCAAAATGACGGCGATTTGTACGTCGCGGAAATTCCAGATGATCCCAAAGCTGCGCAGCCATGGCCGGCGCAGGTGATCTATCATTACCATCGAGACAGCGAAATGCAGCAGCGTGGCTCGTATCCGGATTTCAAGGGCGTCAACGAACATGAAGGCATGGCGCAGGCGGACATTGACGGCGACGGCGTCATGGACCTCATCGCCGGCGGCCGCTGGTTCAAACATTTGCAAGGCGGCACATATGCGGAAAACATCATCGATGCCGGCTATACGTTTTCGCGCGCCGCGGCCGGTCAATTGATCGAAGGAGGGCGACCGGAGGTGATCCTGGTGGTCGGCGATGGCCTGGCGCCGATGATGCTGTACGAATGGCAGGAGCGCGGCGACGAACCAGGACAAAAAGGCGCCGGCGCCTGGCTGGCGACAGAACTGCTGCCGGAAGTGGACAATGGCCACTCGCTCAAAATTCTCGATTTTGACGGCGATGGCCACCTCGATATCTGGAACGCGGAGATGCGCCTCGGCGGTGGCAATCCCGATGCGGTCAACCGTATCCTCTTGGGCGACGGCAAAGGCCATTTCGAAGAGATGGTGATCTCGTCCGGTTTCGCCAACCACGAGTCAAAAATCGTCGATCTCGACGGCGATGGCGATTATGACATTCTCGGCAAACCGTACGGCTGGGAGACGCCGCGACTGGACATCTGGCTGCAAAACGGCACCGGCGAGGTGATCTCGGCACGCCAAGGCTCGCTGAAAGCGGATGTGGGCTTGCAGCTCTACAGTCTGCGCTTTGAATTCGACAGTGCCGGCGTGCCTGAGACGATTGCCAAAGTGAAGCAAATGGGATTTAAATCAGTCGAACTGTCCAGTTATTACGGCCATTCGCCGGCAGAATTTAAAAAGATATTACAGCAGAACGGTCTTCGGAGCCCCTCCATGCTTTTTGACTATCAGCGCTTTGCCGATGACCTGGACGGCATTGTCAAGGAAGCCAATCTGTTCGGCGCCACGCATGTCGGCCTCGCATGGATTCCACACGGCGCGACTTTTACTCGGCAGGATATGGACAAGGCGATCGCCGATTTCAACCGTTTTGGCAAACAGCTCAAGGCCAAAGGATTGACCTTTTTTTATCACTTGCACGGCTACGAGTTCACCTCGGATGAACAGGGATTTTTCATCGAGGCCCTCATGGCGGGAACCGAACCGCACTACGTGACCTTTGAGCTGGATGCCTTCTGGACCGCCATCACCGGTTTTGATCCGGTGCGGGTGATGCAGAAATATGCCGGCCGTTTTGACTTGATCCACGTCAAAGATCTGCGACCGCGCACCGTTGTGTCGACCAGTGGCGGCGCGCCGGACGAGACCAGCGTCCCGATCGGCAGCGGCTGCATCAATTTCCCGGCGCTGTTCCGCGTAGCGGCCAACCAAAATGTCAAACTCTATTTCATCGAGGACGAGGCCAAAGAAGCCGCTGATCAAATTCCCGTCAGCGTCACGTATTTGCAGACATTGAAATAGTCAATCATGCAAATTGATCCGATTCCTGCAAAAGGTCAGTTGCAGGTAGCCGCAATGACAAAAACGAATCCAGCTGGTACCAACACAAGACCACAAATTCTGCAAGAGCCAAGTTTCTCTTTGTGATCCTTCGCGTTTTTGTGGTTTTGTGTTGATCTTTTATCGACCTTACCAAAGACTGACGTTTTACCGATTCCTTGAAAATTTATTTGTCAATAGCATTTCAAATTGCTAACTTTTTGTTTCCATATCAATAAACGAGGAAAAATAGTAGATGATAAATAGAGATGACCAACCGGCTTTACGTGACCTGTTCAAAAATGACTTTCATATCGGCGTTGCCCTCAGCTACGATCAGATTCGCGGGGACGATCCAAATGCAATGGCCTTGGCGGAAAAGCACTTTAACACTATTTCGCCGGAAAATGATCTGAAATGGGAACAAATCCATCCGGAGCCGAACACATATAATTTCGCAACCGCGGACCAGTTTGTAGCGTGGGGTGAAAAGCACAAGATGCAGATCATCGGCCACACCCTCGTCTGGTTCCACCAGACCCCGGACTGGGTCTTCCAGGATGAATCTGGCAGACCATTGGATCGCGAGGCCTTGCTGCGGAGAATGAAAGATCATATCTTTACTGTTGTTGGCCGATACAAAGGCCGAATCCATGGATGGGATGTTGTCAACGAAGCGATTGTGCCGGACGGGACTTATCGGCCATGCAAATGGCTCGAGATCATCGGCGAAGACTATGTGCTCAAGGCGTTCGAATACGCCCGCCAGGCCGATCCAGATGCGCAGCTCTACTATAACGATTATAATTTCTGGAAACCGGGCCAATGCCAGGGCGTCATTCGACTTGTGCAAAACCTGCAGTCGCATGCCGTTCACATCGATGGAGTCGGCATTCAGGGACACTGGGGGCTGGACTATCCCCGTCTCGATGAGATCGAGGCTTTTATCAGCGCACTTGCGCAATTGAACGTCAAGTTGATGATCACCGAACTGGACGTGACCGTACTGCCCTTTGCTGAAGACTATATGAACAAAACGATCGCTTCACTTGATCCTGAAGTGCAGCGTAAACTCAATCCCT
>RQOI01000304.1 GCA_003854995.1 Candidatus Zhuqueibacterota bacterium | reverse complement strand
GACGGCATGGAAATCTATGATCCCTATCACCTGAAAGACATCGGCGGCGCTGTCGGGATCATGAACATGGATATCATTGACAACATGTCGATCATGACGGGCGGCTTTGAAGCCAGGTACGGCGACCGGTTATCGTCTGTCGTGGCCATTGAAAACCGCCAGGGCAGCGCAGAGCGATTCAGAGGCAATGTCGTCGCCGGCGGCACCGGCCTCTCCACTTTGATCGAAGGTCCGATACCCGCAGGCAGCGCCATCCTGTCCTTTCGCAAAAGCTTTCTCAAGGAAGCGGCGGAGATCCTGAATCCGACCGATTACACCTTTTCCCCGTCCTACTACGATGTGCAGGGCAAAATCTCGCTGGCGGCAAATGCAAACAATCAGATCGCGATCAATCTGCTCTACTCAAAGGATGATTCCTATCTGGAAAAATGGCGCGCGAATTCCGACCTCACCTTTGACTATGGCAATTCGTATCAGGGGATCGTCTGGAAGAGCACTCCGAGCTCCAGGTTTTTCTCCGAATTCATCTTGTCCCGCGGCGTCAATTTCTGGGACAATAGCGTCGGCATCACAAGAGAAGAAAAGTTGAATCTGACGGAAAATGTCTGCAGCTGGAATGCGAATTATCAACCAAACGCCAAGCACGACATCGGCTATGGCCTGACCTTCAAGGACATCCGTTACCAGTATGAGCTGCGCGCGCCGGAGTTATCGGAGGACCAGCGAGAGCTGGAAGATGTGGTGCAATCCTATTTTGGCGCGCAAAAGATATCGTCCAGGACGCATAAGCTGGGGCTTTATCTGCAGGACAAATTACGCCTGTCCACCGCCCTGGTCATGAACATCGGTCTGCGCTACGACGCTTTTGCGTACAACCAGGACCAGCAGCTGAGCCCGCGAGTGGGGATTTCCTATCAGATCAAAAACAAGACCGTCCTGCGAGCAGCATGGGGACAGTACCACCAGGCTCCAATCTATGCCGAGCTGACAAATGTCAAGGGCGCCGACCATAATCCGGCAGGGCAACGGTCGATCCACTACGTCGTCGGCATAGAACAGTTCCTGCACGAGGATTTCAGCGTTCGCATCGAGTCCTATTTTAAGACCATGGAGCAGATGATCGG
>RQOI01000303.1 GCA_003854995.1 Candidatus Zhuqueibacterota bacterium | reverse complement strand
GAACTCGGCGTTCTCGGTGGTTATATTATTTATCTTCTATGTTACGCTTTTGTCAACGTGGCTACCCGTAACTGACCTTTTACGAAAAAGTTAGATATCACCTTGGCATTTCTTCAATGTTTGTTTATATTCAAGCGTTCTAGCGCAACATGCTCACAGCGGCGATCTTCCGGCGAAAAATGTGAGGTCAGAAAATGATGCGAGTTGCAGCATTTTGTCTCTTTTGGACCGTAACGGCGGCCAGTCAGCAGCTGGAAACCCTCATCTTTCCCCTGCAGGAGAAACACGTCCACGGTAGCAGTCTCATCGAATGTCCGAACGGCGATCTGCTGGCGTGCTGGTTTCACGGCTCCGGCGAACGCCGGGCGAACGACGTCCTCATTCAAGGCTCTCGACTCAAAAAAGGCGCGACGAGCTGGAGTCCCGTCTTTCTGCTGGCCGATACGCCGGATTTGCCGGACTGCAATCCCGTCCTCTTCATCGACCGGACGAACAGGCTATGGCTGTTCTGGATCGTCGTGCAGGCGGAGGGCTGGCACCACTCGCTGCTCAAATATCGCACCTCAACCGATTATGAAAACGACCCGCCCATCTGGGAGTGGCAGGATATCATTCTGCTGCAGCCCGGCGATCGCTTCACCGCGGCCATTGAATCGGCATTCGATCAGTTAGGTGAAATGAGCGGCATGTGGGCGGAATATGCACCCCGTTATTCAGAACAGATTATCGAGGCTTCCGGGGACAAAATCAAGCAGCAGACCGGCTGGATGACGCGCATCCATCCCCTGGCCCTGCCGGCCGGGAGAATCCTGCTGCCGCTCTATTCTGACGGCTTTAGCGTCGGGCTAGTCGCCATCAGCGATGATTCGGGCGCCACGTGGCGCGCGAGTGCGCCCATGGTCGGTTACGCGCCCATTCAGCCGACGCTTATTCGCAAAAAGGATGGGACCATTGTCTCTTACATGCGGGACTCGGGAGATGCACATCGCGTGCTGAAGAGCGAGTCAACGAATGACGGCGAGACGTGGTCAGCCGCGCGATCGACGGACATCCCCAATCCCGGCTCGAGCCTCGAAGTCATTGCGCTCGCCGACGGCCGCTGGGTGATGCTGTTCAATGATGCGCAGGACGGGCGTCACTCCCTCGCCCTTGCTCTGTCGGAGGATGAAGGCGCATCGTGGCCATGGCGACGACGCCTGGAGAGCCATGCCAAAGGCGAGGGCAGCTATGCCTATCCGTCCATCATCCAGGGGAGCGATGGGCGATTGCATATGACCTACTCTTATCAT
>RQOI01000302.1 GCA_003854995.1 Candidatus Zhuqueibacterota bacterium | reverse complement strand
GCGAGGTCCATCTCTTTTTGCGTCAGTTTCGATTCCGGTTTTCGCGGCGGTCCGCCGAACAGGCGATGAAACTTTTCATTCGTCATGGTCAGACCGGCCGCAAAGTTGAAATAGGACATGTTCAACTTGAACGAACCGTCCTGTTTGAGATCAATGAGATTGTCCAAAATCGTCTTGACATGCACAGGTTCACCGTATGGCGCCAGTCCCATGACTTTATATTCGCCAGAATTGACCTTAAAACCGGTATAGTAGGTGAATGCGGAGTAGAGCAGACCGAGCGAGTGCGGGAAATGCAGCTCAGCCAGAATGTCAACATGATTATCGACGCCGATGCCGTACGACGTTGTCGTCCACTCTCCCACCCCATCCATTGTCAAAAAGGCGGCGCTCTGAAAAGGCGACGGGAAAAAGGCGGACGCCGCATGCGATTCGTGATGCTCGGGAAAGATGATGCGGTTATCATAGTTCAGCTCGCGGCGGATCATGTCCGGTATCCAGAGCTTTTGTTTGATCCACAGCGGCATGGCCATCAGATACGAGCGCAGGCCGCGCGGCGCATAGGCGAGATACGTCTCGAGAATTCGTTCGAATTTCAGGAACGGCTTATCATAAAAGGCAATGATGTCAATATCATCTATAGAGAGCTTTTTAAAATCCAGGCAAAACTGAATGGCGTGATAGGGAAAGCCAAAGTCATGTTTTTTCCGGGTGAAACGCTCTTCCTGCGCCGCCGCGCAGATCTGTCCGTCCTGCACCAGACACGCGGCGCTGTCGTGATAAAAACAGGATATGCCGATGATATTCATGCGCGCACCAGAACGTTGAGATCGTTTTCCAGATAGGTGAGGTAGTCGTTCACCTGACGAGCTTTCTCCTCTTGCATGAGGAAAAATTTGCCGGATGCTTTGGCATAGACGGTTCCCTCAGCATCGACTATTTCACCTTCGGCGATGGAATAGCGCGATTTGTGTTCCCGGGATCGGCCTCTCACCGTCACCGGCAGGTCGATGGGCAGTGGCTGAACGAACCGGACCGTCAGTTCCGCGGTCATGAACAGCCTTTTGCGATCCACGGCGATTGCCCAGCCAATGGTTTCATCGAGCAGCGCGGTCACAATGCCACCATGGACGATGCCCTTGTAGCCGGCCTGGCGGAAATCGGCTTTGAAATCGACCTCCACCCCGCTCTCCGTGACTCTGAATCGACGCTGCAGGGTGCTGGGATTGACCTGCGGATCACCGCACACCAGACAGCCTTTGTAGGTGGGCAAAAATGTCTCTTTAGGCATGGTTCACAATTTCGCTTTCAATGATGTCCAATATCTGCAGCGGATGGTCGATGGCGTATGTGGATCTCTCTGCAAGCTCTTTATAATTATCTGCAAATCCCCACAATGCCAGACAACTCTCCATGCCGGCGCCAGCGGCAGCGGCTATATCGTTATCAGTGTCTCCCAGCATGATGGCATTTTCCGGCGCTGTCTTGAGCTGCTGACAGGCTTTCAGCAGCATGTCCGGCGCCGGTTTCGAATGCTCAACATCGTCGCGCGACAGGATGATATCAAAAGAGGAATCGAGCTGCAATGCTTTGAGCACAGCTGCATTGCTGTTACGAGCCTTGTTGGTGGCGACGGCCATCTTTATATTTCTATCTCGCAGCTCATGCAAAAGTTCCACAATGCCGTCAAAAGGTGCGGCATGATCCGCACATCGCTGCACATAGAGCGGCCGAAATATTTGATGAAACTCGTCTGCCAGCTCCAGTCGATTGCCCAGTATATATTTTATAAAATCTTTCGGACCTGGTCCGATCGCTTTTTTGGCAATCTCGACTGAAATTGCCGGCAGATTCATTCTTTCCAGCGCCATATTGAGACAAATGTGCACATCCGTGGCCGTGTCCACGAGTGTGCCATCGACATCAAAGATGACCAGATCCGTTCGGTGCATCCTTTCTCCATCATTAAATTACCTGGATTATAAACAAACACATCACACAGTGTGCGTAAATTTCTCAGAATTTATAAATTTACAAAAATTCTGCCTCTGTTACAACAGCAAAGGGATTTGCCTAGT
>RQOI01000301.1 GCA_003854995.1 Candidatus Zhuqueibacterota bacterium | reverse complement strand
AGCGATGAATTCCCCCACGCCGCGTTCTTGCGCCGCGCGCAAAAACCAGCGCTCCTCGGCCTGGCGCGTCCAGTCGTAGACGCCCTCAGCGACTTCAAATGTCTCCACGGTTCGCCAGGGATGCTGAATCGCCGTGTTGATTCCGCCGCCGATGTTGAATCGCCAGCTCGACAGTCCAATGCCCTTTGTCGGCGAAAAGAGCAGATCCGCAAGCCGTTCTCTGTTCTGCAAATCCCAGGCGCCGATTTTCTGAAACGACCAGCAATCCGAGGCGCCAAAATGATCGATGCGCTGATAGGTGATCGATGCGTCGATGCGCACCGGAATGATTGGAGCGGAGAAACCGTTTTGCAGCAGGAAACATAGCGATAGGCTGGCTATTTTTTTCATCGTAATCCTTTTGGAAATGAGGTTAATCTTTTATATAATCATCGCCCTGAAGAGATCGGCTTGCGCATCTGTCTCTTCGCCGGATGCCGGCCACAGATTTGCATAGCGCCGCCGTTGGCCGCAACCAAAAACATCTAAACCGCAGAGGGCACCGAGAATCACAGAGGAAAAGAAGCCAAGTCGGGCAATATCTCTGTGAATCTCGGTGTGCTCTGTGGTTGGCTTTAATACTCTGCATAAAAAACACGATGTTGCTAGTTTGTAGTACGGATGAAACACGGATACAATAATATACAAATCATTTAAATTTAATTGTCACTCAAAATTTCTGTCAGTTTATGATGAGGTCTGTCCGATTGATCCTGGTTTTTATTTTATCACTGTTCACCACGCTCGTCCTGGCAATCGTCCTTTTCCTCAACACGGCGCCTCAGTGCGGCGGCCGTCCGTCCGCTGCGCAAAAGCGACGTTATGCGGCGTCGGCGCATTATGCCAACGGGCAGTTCTCCAATCTGGTCGAGACCTCTCTGCGCCATCCGGAGATGTCATTTTTGCAGACCCTGCGCCATGCTTTTAACGCTGACGCGGATCGCATTTCGCAGCAGCCGTTGCCGTTCACCAAGGTGAAAGAGTCAATTTTTGCCGTCATTGATCGGGAAACCGTGCAGATCACCTGGCTCGGCCATTCAACGGTCCTGATGCAGTTTGAGGGTCACACTTTATTGACCGATCCCATGTTCGGCGATAGAGCCTCGCCGGTTTCATTCATGGGGCCGAAGCGATTCAATGCCGAGCTGCCGCTGGCGCCAAGCGACGTGCCGCACCTCGACGCGATCCTCCTGTCGCATGATCATTACGACCACCTCGATCGTGGCTCGATCCGGGCGCTGCACGACAGAACAGAGGCTTTTTTTGTGCCGCTGGGCATCGCGCCCCATCTGATCCGCTGGGGTGTGTCGCCTGGCAAGATCCACGAGCTGGACTGGTGGGAGACAGCCCGTCTGGATGATATCAAGTTCATCGCTGCGCCGGCGCGCCATTTTTCCGGTCGCCGTTTCACCGATCGCGCCAACACCCTGTGGGCGTCGTGGGTGGTGCGCAGCAAAAAACATTGCCTCTATTATGGCGGCGATTCCGGTTTTGGCCCGCATTTCAAAGAGATTGGCGAAAAGTATGGGCCGTTCGATCTGACCCTTCTCGAAAACGGCGCCTATAGCGACGCCTGGCCTTTTGTCCATATGACGCCGGAGCAGACGGTACAGGCGCACCTGGATTTGCGCGGCCGCGCGCTTTTACCCATCCACTGGGCGCAGTTCCCGCTGAGCCAGCACGCCTGGTACGAGCCGATCGAACGGTTGCTGGCCGCCGGCAAAGGCCTGACGATCGTCACCCCACAGATGGGAGAGCGCTTTGTCGTCGGGCAGGAGGCACCCGCGGAAACATGGTGGAGAGATTTACTATGCATACCAAAAGTGAAACGTGAAATGTGAGACGTGAAAGCGGAAATCTCACGTTTCATTGATTCAATATCAATAAAAGTCATCACTGTCGCAGGATACCAATGAATTGATGAGAGTCCAACATGGCAAAAAAAAATAGATGGAGCAGTAGTGATATCCCGAACCAATCGGGGCGTCTGGCCGTCGTCACCGGCGGCAACAGCGGTATCGGTTACGAGACGGCGCTGGCGCTGGCCGCCAAAAACGCGACCGTCATCCTCGCCTGTCGCGATGAAAAGAGAGGCGAGATCGCTGCTGAAAAGATCAACACCGCCAACGGCGTCTCTAACGCCATCTTCATGCGGCTGGACCTGGCGAGCCTTCGATCGGTGCGCGAGTTCAGCGACAACTTCCGGCGTACCTATGCGCACCTCGATCTGCTCATCAACAACGCCGGCGTGATGATGCCGCCGTACGGCGAGACCGAGGATGGCTTTGAGCTGCAATTCGGCGTCAATCACCTCGGCCATTTTGCTCTGACCGGACTGTTGCTCGACAGCGTCTTGCGGACAGCGGGATCGCGCATCGTCACGGTCAGCAGTTCGGCGCACCAGTGGGGCGCGGTCAATTTTGACGATCTGAACTGCGGTAACTACAGCAGGGTGAAAGCCTATGGCCAGAGCAAAATCGCCAACCTCTATTTCACCTACGAGTTACAGCGCAGGCTGGAGCGCGCCGGCGTGAGCGCGATCGCTGTCGCCGCCCACCCCGGCTGGACAGCGACGAATCTGCAGCAGCACGCGTTCTTCTTCCGAGCTTTGAATCCGGTTCTGGGTCAAAGTCCGGCCATGGGCGCCCTGCCCACTCTGTACGCGGCGACGGCGCCGGATGTGCGCGGCGGCGACTATTACGGTCCGGACGGATTCATGCAATCGAGAGGCTACCCGATCAAGGTTCAGTCGAATGCCCTCTCGCATGATCGCGGGGTCGCCGAGCGATTGTGGCGGGCCTCAGAAGAGTTGACGCAGGTCTCCTTTGCCCTTCAGTGAGGTTTTTTTTCGATCAGATAATAGATCGTCCGATATTTTTCACCGTCGATGATGAAAGAATTTTCTTTTATGGGCAACTCATGTTCAGTCGGAGCCCCGTCATGGTCGAGTGCAATGACTTGAAACTCATCCGCTGATTTGAGAGTGATCCTGGCCCGCACCGGTTCGAGCAGCAGCGGTCTTGTGCCTTTATTCGTCAAAATTTTCTTGCCGTCGATCGTCTCGTAGGTCATGCCGCTGTTGCGGCCGCGGGCGACTGCGGTCAGCAGAATCCGTTCTGCGGTTCGCAGATTGCCCGCCGGCGCGAGATCGGTGGTCAAAATGACGGCAAAGCGATTGTCACAAGTGATCTCCCACTCGTTCAGCTCTATCTCTTCATTTTCGATGCATCCGATGATCCCCTTGCTCGCCGGCGTATTCACGGTCACATAAGCCTT